>JACPOH010000028.1:0-2507 GCA_016185075.1 Aquabacterium sp.
CTCGCTGCAAACGGCTTTCGTGGCCTGCCTGGCGGCCGAGCGCTTCGGCTGGACGGACAACGACCGCGCCACCCTGATCCGTGCCGCCTTGACCATGAACATCGGCATGCTGGATCTGCAAACCACGCTGACGAACCAGACCAGCCCGCCAACCACACAACAAAGGGTGGACATCGCGGCACACCCGGCCAGGAGCCGCGAGATCCTGGAAGCGGCTGGCGTCACGGATCAGGACTGGCTCAAGACGGTCGAACAACACCATGTCACGCCTGATGGTGGCGCCTTGCCCGCGAACCACAGCGAGATCAGCCCGCTGGCCTGCCTGATCCACTACGCCGACGTCTACCTGGCCCGGCTTGCTCCGCGCGTGACCCGGCCTGCGATGGCCGTCAACGTCGCGGCACGTGACCTGTTCCTCAAGGCGGCGGGCGCCAACAACCCGTACGCAGCAGCCATCATCAAGGAGATGGGCATGTTCCCGCCGGGCTCCTTCGTGAAGCTGGCCAACGGCGACACCGCGGTGGTGGTGCGCCGAGGGGAAAACGCAGGTGCCCCGCTGGTGCACAGCCTGATCAGCTCGGACGGCTGGGTCTTCCCCGACTCACGCCCACGCGACACCGGCAAGCCGGAGTTCAAGGTGGTGGCGGCTGTGCCCCGCGGCAACGTGATGATGCAACTCAACCGCCAGAAGCTCTACGGTTACGCCACGGCCTGAGCCAGCGCCCGGCACAGCTGATCGACCTGCTCGATGGTGTGCGCCGCCGACAAGGAAATGCGCAGGCGCGCGGTACCCTCGGGCACCGTGGGTGGCCGAATCGCGGGCACCCACACACCTTGATCATCCAGACGGGCCATCACGGCCAGGGCATCTTCATTGCGGCCGATGATCAAAGGCTGGATGGCCGTGTCAGATGGCAGCAAGCGCCAGGGCAAGCCCACCGCACGCACACCCGCTTGCAAACGACTCTGAAGCGCACGCACATGCGCACGCCGCTGCGGCTCATCGTGCATGACGCGCAAGGCCGCGCGCAGTGACTCAGCCACGATGGCCGGGGCAGCCGTGGCAAACATGTAGGTGCGGGCCTTCTGCATGACCCACTCGACCATGCTGGGCTCACCCGCAATGAAGGCACCGGCCACACCAGCCGCCTTGCCCAGCGTGGCCATGTAGATGAGGCGGTCCAGCCGGCCCTGCCAGACAGGCGCCACGCCCTTGATGCCGGCGATGCCGTGGTAGGACAAGGTGCCCTCACCACCTTCACCCAGCACACCAAAGCCATGCGCATCGTCGACCATCAGCCAGGCGTCGTAGCGCTCGCACAGCGCCAGCAGCGCGGGCAGATCGGCCACATTGCCGTCCATGCTGAACACCGCATCGGTCACCACCAGCTTGCGGCGCGCCGTGCAGGCCTGCAAGGCCGATTCCAGCGCAGCCAGGTTGGCGTGCGGCAGCACATGCGATTCAGCCCGCGACAAACGGATGCCATCGATCAGGCAGGCATGGTTGAGCGCATCCGAGAACACGGCGTCACCCTTGCCCACGAGCGCCGGGATCGCACCCACATTGGCCGCGTAACCCGCATAGAAATACAGCGCGCGCGGCAGGCCCACCATCGCAGCCAGTTCCTGCTCCAGCGCTTCGTGCGCCGGGCTGTGCCCACACACCAGCGGCGAAGCCGTGGCTCCCACGCCGTAACGCGTTGCCGCCTGCTGGGCTGCGGCGATCAAGGCCGGGTGCTGCGACAGGCCCAGGTAGTCATTGCTGCCGAATGAGAGGCGAGGCTGGCCGTCGATCAGGTAGGTGGTGCCGCGCAAGGCCTCGTCGGTCAAGGCGAGCTCGGAAGGCGCGATCAGGGGCGCCACTTGACGCCGCTTGCGCGCCAGGTGAGCCGCACGCAAACGCGCCAACTCTTGTTCAAACAGTGCAGTCATCCCGCAAGGTTAACAGGCCAAGGCCACGGTCTGCTGCATGTGCGCCGCAAGCCGCACCACGGCTTCTTCCAGCTGCGCGGGCGACAAGGTCACGAAGGACAAACGCATCTGGCGCGCCCTGCCAGCCCGGCCCTCATCCGCTTGGGTGTAGAAGGCCGAGCCTGGCACATACGCCACGCCCTTGCCCACCGCAGCCGGCAAGCTGGCCGCCGCATCAAAGCCTTCAGGGCCTTGCACCCAGAAGAACATGCCGCCTTGTGGCACCTGCCACGAGCAGCCTTCAGGCAGATGCCGCATCAGAGCCGCTGCCATGGCATCGCGCTGCACCTTGTAGGCCTGGCGAACCTGATCCACATGCGCGTCCAGATCAAAGCCATCTTGCAGCAGTTGCAGCACCAGGCGCTGGTTGAAGCCCGGCGTGTGCAGATCGCTGGCCTGCTTGGCCTGCAGCAAGCGCGTGCGCAGGGCCTGTGCGCCTGGCGCCTCATCGGGCGGCGTCACCACAAAGCCCAGGCGCAGCCCAGGGGCCAGCACCTTGGACAACGACCCCAGGTACACCGCGTGATGCGGCGCAT
>JACPOH010000028.1:2519-13964 GCA_016185075.1 Aquabacterium sp.
GCGATCGGGGCCGGTGGCGGTGCGTCGTACCACAGCTCGCCATAGGGGTTGTCTTCGATCAAGGTGGTGTGACCGAGCTGAAGCGCACGCGCCAGATGACGCCGCCGTTCGTCGCTCAGGCACGCGCCGGTCGGGTTCTGATAACTGGGCACCAGATAGGCCACCTGGGCACGCCCCGCCCCGAAAGCCTGATCCACTTCGCGACCGTCGACGCACCAGGGCACCCACTCGGGCTCGTACACCGACAAGGCCTGCAAGGCGCCCAGGTAGGTGGGCTGCTCGACAAGCAGGCGGCTACCTGGGTCCACCAGCACCTTGCCCAGCAGGTCCAGCCCCTGCTGAGAGCCCGTGGTCACCAGCACCTGTTCCGGGTGCACCACCCATTCTGGCCGGCTGATGCGCCGCGCCATCCACTCGCGCAAAGGCATCAGGCCTTCGCTGTTGGCGTACTGCATGGCCTGCGCACCTTGTGTGCGCCACACCCGCTCGCTGGCACGTGACAAGGCCTCCAGCGGAAAGCCCTGTGGCGAAGGCAAGCCGCCTGCCAGCGACAACACACCGGGCCGCTCGGTGAGCTTGAGGATGTCGCGGATGGCCGATGACGTCATGTGCCGCGTGCGCGCGGCCAGTTGCAGGCCGATGTGTGTGCCCGTGTGGATGCTCATGCAGAACCCGTTTCAATGTGCCGCGAAGGTGGCGTGACCAGCGAAGGCGAAGTGACCGATGCGGCCGATGTGGCCCGTGGGCGTGCCAGCCGCTGGCCGGCCACCACCACCCACAACACTGCCAGGGCAAACAGCCAGGCCTGCATGGGCACCGCCTCGCCCAGCAGCATCGCCGAGACCAGCATGGCCAGCAAAGGCTGCAGCAGCTGCAACTGGCTCACGCGCATGGCGTCGCGCGCCAGAGCCGCGTACCAGAGAAAGAAGCCCAGCCAGGTCGAGCACACGGCCACATAAGCCAGCCCCCACCAGGCTTCAGGCCGGATCTGCTCACGGGCCTGCGACAGGCTGTGCACGCCTTGTGGCCACCAGTACACCGACAAGGCGATGGTCACAGGCCAGGCCAGCACCAAGGACCAGGACATCACGTGAGACGAAGGCATCTCGCGGCTCAGGCGCGCCCCGGCCACATAGGCCACTGACGCGCCGAGCATGCCCAGCAACATCGTGCCGTCTGCCACCAGCGACAGCGATGCGCCGCCTGCCGAATGCTGGGCGGAGGTCCAGGCAAACACCGCCATCAAGCCTGCACCGGCCACACTGGCCACCCAGAAGCCCATGCGCGGCCGGTGCCCCAGCCACCAGGCCGACAGCGCCGCCGTGCACAAAGGCAGCAAGCCGGTGATCACGGCTGCATGCGAGGCCGGCACGATGCGCACCGCCCAGCCCATGCCCAAGGGGAAGCCCATGACCCCACCCAGCACGATGGCCAGCAGCCAGCGGCGATGCGCAGCCGCCGGCCGGGCCGCGCGCACCCACAGCAGGTGCAGCACGGCCAGCACGCCCGCCAAGGCTGCGCGCGCACTGGCCACGAACAGTGGTGGCCACTGCGGATCGGCCAGAGAACCATTGGCCAGGCGCGTCATGGGGATCGTCATCGCAAAGACCAGCACGGCCAGCAGGCCGATGGCGCGTGGCCACAAAGGGTGCTGGCTGATTGGCGTGGGTGCTTGCAAAGAGGTGTGCATGTATGGCAATGTAGAAGCCAACACCAATACAGTACCAATACAGATCAACACATCAGACAACACACTGTACTGGCTGCATGACCGATACACCATGCCCAGCACGTCCACACGACGCCTGCACCTTGATACCCTCTGATGGACCAACCCCATGACCAGGCCGCACCCGGCCGAGCCCTCAGCCGCGACAGTGACCAGACGCTGACGGTGCAGCTGGCCCAGCGCTTTGCCGACCGCATCCGACAGAACTGGCTGGCACCCGGCAGCCGCCTGCCCTCGGTGCGCGAGTGCGCCCGCACCCACCAGGTCAGTGCCTACACCGTGGTGGCCGCGTATGACCAGTTGCTGGCACAAGGCCTGATCGAAGCCCGCAGCCAGCGTGGCTACTTCGTGCGCCAAGTGCCCCGCCAGGCCGCTGTCGCCACCAGCACAGACAGCAAGCCCCACCCCTTCCAGCCCAGCACGCCCATTGATGCCACGACGCTGATCCGCGGCATGTTCCACGAGCCCGGCGCACGGCCCATGCCCGGCCTGGGCACCCTGCCACCGACCTGGCTGGACGCGGGCATGCTGGGCGCGGCACTTCGGCGCGTCACGCAAGGCGACAAGCTCATCCCGCTCACCCTGCATTACGGCGAACCCGCTGGCGACGCACGCTTTCGGCGCGCCATGAGCTTGCGCCTGGCCGAGTACGGCCTCAAAGCCGACGCCGACCAGCTCATCACGACCGTGGGTGCCACGCAAGCACTGGACCTGGTCACCCGTGCATTGCTCCAACCAGGTGACGCCGTGCTGGTGGACGAGCCCGGCTGGCCCGTGGAGTTTGCCCGCCTGGCCCAACTGGGCTTGCGCGTGCTGCCCGTGCCGCGCGGCGTGGATGGCCCCGATCTGGCCGTGATGCAAAAGTTGGCCCGCGAGCACCACCCCAAGCTGTATGTCACCGTGTCCGTGCTTCACAACCCCACCAGCACCATGCTGTCGCCCGGCCATGCCCACCAGGTGCTGCGCCTGGCCGAAACACACGGCTTTCACATCCTCGAAGACGACATCTACGGCTTCCTCGCGCCGCTGCACGCCACCCGCCTGAGCGTGCTGGACAACCTGCAACGCACCATCATGGTCGGCAGCTTCTCCAAAATCCTCACGCCCAGTTGGCGCGTGGGCTACATCGTCGCGCCACGCCAGCTCGTCGAGCGCATCACCAACACCAAGCTGCTGACCTCACTGACCACGGCCCCCATGCTGGAGCAGGCCCTGGCGCTCTGCCTGGAGCAAGGCCAGTTGCGGCGCTTCTGTGACCGCGTCACGCAACAACTGGATGCCGCCCGATCACGCACCGTGCAGCTCGCACGGCAAGCAGGCTGCGAGTTCGTGTTCGAGCCGCAGGGTCTGTTTGGCTGGGTCGACACCGGCATGGACACTGAACGCCTGACCATCCCGATGCTGGACGCCGGCTGGCTGATCGCACCGGGTGCGCTCTTCCATGCGCAGCGCCGGCCCTCCACGCTGATGCGCATCAACTTCGCCTCGTCACAAGACGCGAAGTTCTGGAAGGCCCTGCAGGCTCAGCGCAAGCGCTGATGACGCGCCCGCGAACCGAGCGTTGCTCACTGCTTCCAGTCTGCGAACAGGCCATCCCGCGCCGCCTGCGTGATGGCGGCCACACCGGGGTGCTTGATGCGCCGCTCCACCGTGATCACGTAGAAGGATTCGATCAGATCGGTGGCCTCGCCCAGGCGCTTGACACCGTACTGCGCGCGGATGGTGGCATCCAGCACCATGGGTGCCATGAACACCCCGTTGCCCAGATGCCCCAGCGCCATGGGCAAGGCGTTGTCGTCGAACTCGCCGACGATGTGCGGCTTGAGCTTGTGCGCCCCCAGCCACTGGCCCAGGCGCATGCCCAGTGCCGAGTCGGACGCCGGCGCAAGCAAGGGCGCCCCATCCAGGCAGGCAGGGAAGCCCGCCTTGAGCCGGCCGGCCAGGTCCTTGCTGGCATAAAAGCCCACGCTGGAGCCACCCAGGCGGTGGGTGAAGGCCTGCACGCTCATGTCGGCCGGCAAGGGCCGGTCTGACAGCACCAGATCCAGCCGGTGCACGGCCAGTTCGGCCAGCAGGCTGTCGAGCTTCCATTCGCGGCAGATCACCTTGAAAGACTGCCGGTGCTGCAAGGCCGGCTCCAGCACCAGGCAGGCCACCGGCTTGGGCACGGCATCGGCCACGCCCACACGCAGCTCCAGCGGCCTGGGTGTGCCACGCGGCTGGCGCACCACCTGGTCCAGCTCCTCGCCCAGGCTGAAGATGTCCTTGGCATAGCTGAAAGCCAGTTGCCCCGTCTCGGTCAGCTCCAGCTTGCGGCCCTTCTTCTGAAACAGCGGGCGCCCGAAATGCTCCTCCAGCAGCTGGATCTGGCCGCTGACCGTCTGTGGCGTGACGTGCAGGTGCTCGCTGGCCTTGACCACACCACCCAGGCGCGCAACCGCCCAGAAATACTGCAGATGCTTGTAGTTCATTTCGACTTTATCGAACTGTTTGAATCAGAAATTCGAATTTACGCGAAGTATTGGTTTCCGTACATTCAAATCGTCATCCACTCTCAAGCAAGGACCACATCATGCGAGTGTTCATCCAGACCCAGGGCCTCATCCTGTCTCGCGAAGACAGCGAGCACATCCGCCAGCGTCTGCGTCAGCTCCTGGGCCGCTTCGGGGACAAGGCCATTGGGGCATCCGTTCACCTCAAGGACATCAACGGCCCACGCGGCGGCGTCGACAAGGATTGCCAGCTCGTGATCGAACTGGAGGACACCACCGCCGTCGTACACGATCGTGGCAGCCAGATCCGCGCCCTGGTGGACCGCGCCCTGCACCGCGCCTCTCACACTATCAGCAAGCAGATCGAACGCATCCGCGAACGCCCGCTGCGCGCACCGCATCTGGGCAAAGGCCGCACCCCCGGGCGCAACCGCCGCATGGATCGTGCGTTCCATGACGTGAACGCCTTGCCGGACCCGAGCTGAGGTCCATTTTTCCAACCCTGCACATCAGAAGGACACCATCATGAACCGCGACAGTCACTCCACCGCCCAGGCCATTCGTTTGCCCGTTTCCATGGGCACCGTGGTCGACGTCGATACCAGCCGGCGCGTGCTGCGCAACACCTATGCCCTGCTGGGCATGACACTGGCGTTCAGCGCCGCCGTGGCGGGCACCGCCATGAGCCTGAAGCTGCCCGCCCCCGGCATCCTGCTGACGCTGGTCGGCTTCTATGGTCTGTTCTTCCTGGTACACAAACTCGCCAACAGCGCGTGGGGTGTGGCGGCCGTATTCGGCCTGACCGGCTTCATGGGCTACACGCTGGGCCCGCTGCTCAATGCGGTGCTGCAAATGCCTCACGGCGCAGGCGTGATCACCAACGCCCTGGGGGCGACGGCTGTGGCCTTCATCGGTCTGTCGGCGGTCTCGCTGGTCACCAAGAAGGATTTCAGCTTCATGGGCAAGACCTTGTTCGTGGGCACGCTGATCGCCATGGTGCTGGGTCTGGGTGCCATCTTCTTCGAAGTGCCGGCCTTGAGCCTGGCCGTGTCGGCGATGGTGGTGATCCTGATGAGCGGCATGATCCTGTTCGAAACCAGCCGCATCGTCAACGGTGGTGAAACCAACTACCTGATGGCCACCGTGAGCCTGTTCGTCAGCATCTACAACCTGTTCACCAGCCTGCTGATGCTGTTCGGTTTCGCAGGTCGCGACGAGTAAGGTTCGACCCGACGGGGGCTCAGCCCGCCGTGTCGATGAGGCCGGATACGTTGGACGCCACGGCCCGTGCCTGCACCATGACACGCTCGATGATCTCGGCCACGCTGGCCACATCGTGCACCAGGCCCTGAGACTGCCCGATCAACTGCACGCCATCCACATGGTTCGCCTCGTGGATGGCTTTTCTCATGGCCAGCGTCGCCGCGCCGAAGTAGGCCACCTTCACGGCCCCGACCAGGCCCTGCCCCATGGCATCTTTGGCCAAGGAGGTGATGGGCGTGTTGAGTTCACGCGCGGCCGCGAGCGAGCGGCTGATGGCCACCGGCGGGCTGAGCTTGCGTGCGGTGAAGCGGCGGCCACCCGGCGTGCGCATCACGCGGCAAGGGAAGGTGTCGAAGTTGCTGGAGTAGATCGTCTCCTCGGCTTCCTTCTCGACGATCAGCTGCTTGGTGTCCGCGTGCACCGGGCTTTCTTTCGAGCTCGCGAAACGCGTGCCCATGGCCACGGCGTCGGCGCCCAGTGCCAGGGCAGCCACCAGCCCGCGCCCGTCTGCAAAGCCACCGGCCGCGATGATGGGCAGGTCGGTCATGTCGCGCACCGCCGGGATCAGCACCATAGAGGTGACCTTGCCGCCATGAGCGGCCGCCTCGTGCCCCGTCACGATGAGCCCGTCCACGCCTGACTCGATGGCCGAGCGCGCGTGCTTTTCATTGGAGATGGTGGCGATCACCTTGCCGCCGTAGGCGCGCGCGCCCTCGATCACCCACTCGCCCTTGCCCATGGACACATTGATCACGGGCACCTGTTCCTCCAGCGCCACCTTGGCGCAATCCGCGGCGCCAGGCAGCATCAGGCTGCAGCCCACGCCAAAGGGCTTGCTCGTCAGGCTGCGGATCTCTCGGATGGCGGCGCGGCATTCTTCTGCCGACAAGGCACCGGAGGCCAGGATGCCCAGCCCCCCCGCGTTGCACACCGCAGCCACGAGCGAGGGCACGGCGATGTAGGTCATCCCGGGCAGGACGATGGGATGGTCGATGCCCAGCAGGCGAGTCAGGCGGGTTTGCATGGCGAAGGCGTGGCAGCAGGGTCAATCACATGAAGGCAGGCTCAGGGCAGGCCGGCCAGCATCGGCCGGACTCTAACACTCGCCCGCCCCCCGCCACCTCAGCCGGCAAGCGCCCGGCAGCGCCCCTGATTCGAGGGAATTGGCCGCGCCCGCGGGCTGCCAGACCCGTCAACCGCCTGACGTGAACCACAATGCCCGGCCCCCTGCTTGAGGGGCACACCGGGATTACCAATCCTCATTACCCGCCACCCATTTCACACAATCCATACATCACACAAGGAGTTGTTGTTTCATGCTGTCCCGCCGTCGCTTTCTTGGCCATGCTGCCCTGCAATCTGCTGCCGCATTGGGCCTGACTTGCATCTCGCTGCCCAGCCGCGGTGCCACCGGGGCCCGCAGCTTCAATGACGCGATGGCCCTGCCCAAGGCGGCCTTGAGCCAGCTGGGGCGCGTACCCGCCATCGTCATCGGCACGGGCTATGGTGGTGCCGTGACGGCCCTGCGTCTGGCCGAGGCCGGTGTGCCCGTGGTCATGCTGGAAATGGGCCGCTTGTGGACGCAACCGGGCAGCGACGGCAAGGTGTTCACCAGGACCTTGTCGCCCGATGGCCGCGCCATGTGGTTCAAGGACAAGACCGAGGCTGGCTGTGACACCCGCGCGCTGGTATTTCCAAGAGATGATGCCCAGCGTCAACGCGAGCGAGATGTACGGCACCTACTTCCCACGGGCCAATGCACAACTGGGCGTCAACCAGGTGGACCCTGCCTGGTTCGAAACCGCTGCCTGCTACCGCTACGCCCGTGTGTCGCGCGCCGCCGCCAACCAGTCCGGCTTCAAGACGGTGTTCGTGCCCAGCGTCTACAACGCGAAGTACATGGAGGCCGAGCAGGCCGGCACCGTGCCGCGCTCGGCGCTGGCACAGGAGGTGATCTACGGCAACAACGCCGGCAAGCTCAGCCTGGACAAGACCTACCTGGCCGATGCCGTGGGCACAGGCCGCGTCACCATCTACACGCTGCATGAAGTGCGTCGCATCGAGCAGCAAAGCAATGGCGACTACCTGCTCACCGTGCGCCAGATCGATGAAGTCGGCAACGTGCTGGGCAGCTTCCAGGTCAGTTGCGGCAAGCTCTTCCTGGGCGCCGGCAGCCTGGGCACCACCGAGTTGCTGGTACGTGCCCGCGACACCGGCACGCTGCCCAAGCTGTCCCCGCAGGTGGGCCAGGGCTGGGGCCACAACGGCAATGTGATGACGGCACGCGCCAACCACCTGTGGAACCCGACGGGCTCGGTACAATCCACCATGCCGGCCATGGGCATCAACGACTGGGGCAACCCGAGCAACCCGGTGTTTGCCGAGATCACGCCGCTGCCCACGGGCTTCGAGAACTGGGTCAGCATGTACCTGGCGATCACACGCAACCCGGAGCGTGGCCACTTCGAGTACGACGCGGCCACCGACACGGCCAGGCTGCGCTGGACGCGTGCGCAAAACACCATCACGGTCAACTCGGCCAAGAAAATGTTCGACAAGATCAACCAGCAACAAGGCACCGTCTACCGCACCGACCTGTTCGGTGGCGGCAAGGCCTTTGCCGACGACTTCTGCTACCACCCGCTGGGCGGCTGCGTGCTGGACATCGCCACCGACAACATCGGGCGCGTCAAGGGCTACCAGGGCCTGTACGTGACCGACAGCGCCCTGATCCCCGGCAGCATCGGCGTGAACCCCTTTGTGACCATCACCGCGCTGGCGGAGCGCAACATCGAGCGTGTGCTGGCGCAGGACTTTGCCTGATCAGGCCACCTGCCCGCCCAAGGCCTTCACCACCTGAACCAGGGCCGCGGACATGCGGTCCTCGTGCGTATTGGCATAGCCCATGACAAGGCCGTTGAAGCCGGCGATGCCGCCCGTGCCATACATGCTCAGGGGCCGCGGGCTGACACCGTGTGCATAGGCCCGCCGGGCCAGCGCGACATCGGCGACCGCCTGTGACCCGCTTGAAGGCAGACTCAGCACCAGGTGCATGCCCGCCTGGCCGCCGAGGACTTCACCTGGCAGTGGCCATTGCGACGAGAGGGCGTCGCGCAAGGCAGCCTGACGCAAGGCATAGAGCTTGCGCATCTTGCGCAGATGCCGGGTGAAATGCCCTTCGTCGATGAACGCCGCCAGAGCGCGTTGCTCGAATGGCCGACCTCGACGCACCAGGTCGCCCACCACGCCCAGGGCGCGGTCTGCCAGCGCCTGCGGCCACACGATGAAACCCAGGCGCAAGGCCGGGAACATGGACTTGCTGAACGTGCCCAGGTAGACCACGGGCGCATCCTCCACCTGGCCCTGCATGGCCGCCAGTGGCGGCCCCTCATGGCGGAATTCGCTGTCGTAGTCATCCTCCAGAATCCAGGCACCGCATTGACGGGCTTGTTCGATCAGCCGCAAGCGGCGCGGCAGGCTGAGCACCGACCCCAGCGGGTACTGGTGAGACGGCGTGGTGTAGATCATGCGGGGCGGTTTGTCATGCCACCAGGCGTCTGGTGGCGCGATGCCGTCGGCGTCCACGGTCACCGGCACCAGTTGAAGCCCGGCTTGTTGCAAGGCGGTTCGGGCTCCGCCATAACCGGGGTGCTCGATCCAGACGGTGTCGCCCACGTCCGCCAGGATGTGGGCGCACAGCTCCAGGCTGTGCTGCGTGCCATCGGTCACCGTGACCTGATCGGCGTGGCAGCGCACCCCTCTGGCTGCACGCAAGTAGGTGGCAATGGCTTGCCGCAATTCAGGCTCGCCCACGGCATGGCGGTAGCCCAGGTCCAGCGTGCTGCCCTGCTTCAAGGCCTTGTCGCACAGGCGCTGCCAGGTGGCAAACGGAAACGCGTCCAGCGCTGGCATGCCGGGCATGAAGGGGCGCAGGTCGTCCTCGGGCGTGCGACGGCGGTCACACGTGGCGACGCGCTGCGACACCGGCGCCCCCGCTTGATCTGCGGCCTGCCGGCGCGAAGCGGCCGCGGCAAGCCCGGCTGCAAACACCGCGGCAAAAGCCGCCACCACCGTGCCCTGGCGGCTGGGCTGCACATAGCCTTCTGCCGCCAGTTGCTCATAGGCATGAATGACCCCATTGCGCGCCATGCCCAGGTCGCGCGCCAGATCACGGCTGGATGGCAACATCGCCCCGGCCTGCAGGCACCCCTGTGCGATGGCCTCCTGCAAGGCCTGGTACAGCGTGCGCTGCAAGGGCTGCCGGCGCGCCTCGGCCATGGCTTTCAAGCGCCTGGCATCGAGCAGAAAATGAAGATCGGCCATGCGTTCGTGGCTCCATGACATGCATGCATCGTGGCTCTTTTCATGGTGCCAGAGTTTTTCTATCGTGGAGGCCGTTCATTCAACAAGGAGGCCTCGCCATGCAAGAAGACAACAAACCACCGAGCGAACGAGCCCGCATCCGGCGCGCCTCGGAACGCGCCCACTACGATGCGGAGACCATCCACACCATCGTTGATGCGGCCTGGCTGTGCCACGTGGCCTTCGCTTGCCCCGACGTGCTGTGCCTGCCCACAGCCTGCTGGCGCGTGGGCGACCAGCTCTACATCCACGGTTCCAATGGCAGCCGCATGATGAAGCACCTGGCCAGTGGCGCGCCGGCCTGCGTGGCCATCACGCACCTGGATGGTCTGGTCATGGCGCGGTCGGCGTTCTCGCACTCGATGAACTTCCGCTCCGTGGTGATCCATGGCCACTTCACCGAGGTGGCCGACGAGGCCAAACCAGCCGTGCTGGCCGCCCTGATGGAGCACATTGCCCCGGGCCGTGCACGGGACTCCCGCCCGCCCGATGCCTCGGAACTGAAGGCCACCACCGTGCTGGGCATCTCACTGCATGAAGCCGCTGCCAAGATCCGCAACTGGGGCCCCAAGGACAAGGAGGACGACCTGGCACTGCCCTTCTGGGCCGGCGTGCTGCCGATGCGGGAACAACACCTGCCGGCCATCAGCGAGCCCGGTCATGAAGGCACGCTGCCAAGCTACGTCCAGACCTGGGCGGCATCGCCAGCAACGGCCTCCGCCTGACCATGGGTGCCCCAAGCAACCAGGCTTTCAGCGACAACCGTTACAGCCGCCAGCACCTGTTGCGCTTTGACGGTGGCATCGAAGTGCCTGGGTCAGCCTGCGGGCATCAGGGCAGGCGCAGCGAGCTGGCGAGTTGATCGGGCCGGGCGCTCGCATCCCAGCCCCAATGGGCCAGCATCGGTGCCCGCAACTGCCTTTGCAGGGTTGCCAGGTTGGCGGCTTGCTCGGCCATGTTCGGGTCCACCACATTGGCCACCCAGCCAGCCAGGGGCAGCCCCCGCGCCAGGATGGCCTCTTGCGTCAGCAAGGCGTGGTTGAGGCAGCCCAGGCGCAAACCCACCACCATGATCACCGGCAGGCGCAAACGCTGCGCCAGGTCGGCACTGGTCTCGCAGCCCCCATCCTGCTCGTTCAGCGGCACGACAAAGCCCCCGGCCCCCTCCACGATCACGGCGTCCGCATGCTGCTGCAAGGCGTGAAAGCTCGCTTCGATGTGGGCCAGGTCGATCACGGTGTCCGCGTGCCTGGCCGCAATGTGCGGTGACACCGGGGCCGGCAAGGCGTAGGGGTTGTCGAACGACGAGGGCACATGCAGGCTGGATGCTGCCCGCAAGGCCACGACATCCTCGTTGAGCCATTGGCCGCCGGAGCCATCAGCCCGCTCCACCCAGTCGCAGCCCGCAGTCACGGGCTTCATGCCCACCACGCGCTTGTAGCCGGCTTGTCGCAGGGCATGAATCAGGGAAGCACTGGTGCGGGTCTTGCCCACGCCTGTATCGGTACCGGTGATGAAGTAGGCGACCATGGGCGAAACTCAAGGTACAGGGACAATGGGTGCGGGCGAAGCGGGTAAACGGTCGATGTCGGCCAGCAC
>JACPOH010000029.1:0-696 GCA_016185075.1 Aquabacterium sp.
TAAACGGAATTGAAGTGAACTTCACTACAAGTGAATTTCATTTCTTCATCTATCCATGAGTGTTTGGTCTCAAGACAAGTCCTAAGACCTGCTGATCTACTCCAAACACCCACGCTTATCGGCTGTTAATTTTTAAAGAACTTTTCGCCCTGTTGCTCAGCAACTTGTTTGTTGTCGTGAGCAGCGAAGAACGCAATTATGGCACCTTTTTGACAGGGCGCGCAAGTGGTTGTGAGAAAAAAGTTGAAGAAGATGCGCAAGCCCAAGGCGTGAGGGGTCAACGCCCAGGGGCATGCCCTGAGTGAGGCCTGGCGAAAGCGACCTGCAGGCCGCCTGCGCGCGCCGCCAAGGCGGTTTGGCGCGGGCGATCGCGCATCCGGCTGGCTGCACACGCGCAAGCACACGGCCAAGCCGCGGACAATGCAGGCTGGGCCAGCAGCGCCCGGTGTGCAGTACACCGGGCGGGCCACCTGCACCATCCACACAGCACAGAAGTGAAAGGTATTGACCGTGTTGCCTCGTTTTCATGTCGGAGACGCCGTCGCGTTGCGCAGCGATGAAACGTGCGCACTGCCCGATGGGGTCGCTCGCCACGTGCAGGTGCTGCGCATGCAGCCCGGCGGCCAGATCCAGCTGTTCGACGGGAAGGGGCACGAATTCCTCGCCGAGATCACGGAGAGGGGCCGCAAGCAGGTG
>JACPOH010000029.1:726-8727 GCA_016185075.1 Aquabacterium sp.
AGCAGGTGACCGTGCGCATCCAGGGTGCGCTGCAAGTGGACCGGGAGCTGCCCATCCGGGTGACCTTGGCGATGGGCATGCCCGCCAATGACCGCATGGATGCGCTGATCGAAAAGGCCACCGAGTTGGGCGTGCACGCCATTCAACCGCTGGTGTGCGAACACTCGGTGTTGCGCCTGGACGGGGAGCGCGCAGCCAAGAAGGTGGCACATTGGCAGGCCGTCGCGATCTCGGCATGCGAGCAATCCGGCAGGGCTGTCGTGCCCGATGTCCTGAGCGTTCAGACCTTGCAGAGTTGGTTGCGCACCTCACTTGAGGCACCTGCGCTGCTGGGCGCGCGCAGAGGCGTGCTCAGCCTGCGTCGTGCGGTGAGCCTGCGGCAGTGGCTGAGCGCCGAGAAACCGGGCGAGGCAGCAGCGAGCCATGCCAGCTCAAGCGGGCGCGACTTCGTGTTTCTGAGCGGCCCCGAGGGGGGCTTGTCCGCGGCGGAAGAGCAGGCTGCACTGGATGCAGGCTGGACGGCCATCACGCTGGGGGCCCGCGTTTTACGGGCCGATACAGCCCCGCTGGCTGCGCTCAGTGTGATGGGGTCGGTTTTTGAGGGCCACCAGGCGCCAGGCTTTGGAATGTGAGCCGTATGCCGCCAGGCACGGCGCGTGTCAGCCTTGCACGTTTTGATCAGAAGAAGGGGCTGCGCCCGTACCCTCGCTCGATACGCGGCGGTTGGCGCCGGCCACCAGATCAAAGCGGAACAGGCGGCATTCAATGGGGCCGTTGAACATCACGACACGGCGGCTTTCCTTCAGGCGCATGGCACCGGGCAGCTTCATGTCCGGACTGAGCACCCACGCCGTCCAACCTGTGTATTGCTTCTTCCAGTGCGATGACAGGCGCTGAAAGAAGGTCGCGGCTTCTTCGTCCTGAAACTGCTCCCGGCCCGCTTTCACACTGGATGGAAGCGGCTCGACATCCTCGGACTCGGCGCGCGCACGGTAGGCGTTGCGAGCTGAGCCTTTGGTGTCGATGCGCTCACCATAAGGCGGATTGAACATCAGCACACCATGCTCGCACGGGACCGGACGCTGAAGGGCATCGGCGGTTTTGAACTCGATGTACTGACGCACCCCGGCGCGCTCGGCGTTGCGGGTGGCGAAGTCCGTCATGCGGAAGGCGACGTCGCCGGCGTAGATGGCCACGCGAGGCGGGTGTTGGCGTTCGCGGGCCGCTTGCTTGATGGCCTGCCAGGCAGCCAGATGCGGGCGAAATGGCAGCAGCTTTTCGAAGGCAAAGCGCCGCTGCAGACCAGGCGCCATGCCGCAGGCAATCTGAGCGGCCTCAATGGGAATGGTGCCTGCACCGCAGCAGGGGTCGAGCAAGGCCCCATCTTCGGGGCGGCCTTGCCAATCGGCAGCGGCCAGCATGGCGGCAGCCAGGGTTTCTTTCAAAGGCGCTTCTCCTGTGTCTTCACGCCAGCCGCGCTTGAAGAGGGCCTCGCCGGAGGTGTCGACGTAGAGCACCGCCTCCATGTCGTCCATGTACAGCACCAGGCTCAGGTCGGGGAAACGGGTGTCGACGTTAGGGCGTTCGCCGAATCGATCGCGCATGTCGTCGCAGACGGCATCTTTCACGCGCAAGGCGGCGAAGTTCAGACTTTGCAGGTGGCTGCGGCGCGAGGTGACGTCCACGCGAATGGTGTGGCGTGGCGTGATCCACTCTGACCAGTTGACGGTACGGGCCAGGTGGTAGATGTCGTCTTCATGCCGGTAGACGCGCGAGGCCACGCGCCACAGCACGCGTTGCGCAAGACGGCTCTCCAGATTGAGACGCATGGCGAAGTCAGCCAGGGCCGCGAGACGCTCAGGCTGCGTGCGCAACTCGGGCGCAGGCAGGACCTCGATGCCGCCGCGTGACTCGTTGACCACGGCGCGGTTGTCAAGAATGCGGCCAGCTTCGGCGGCCAGCAGCGGCTCCACGCCAGCGGCGCAGGAGAGGTAGAGCGCGCTGGGGCGATCGGCGGCCAGCACAGGTGCGGTGGCGCGCGGCCGATCCGAGGGGTGGGCTGCGGCGCGGCTGCCCCCTGCCTGGCCCACAGGGCGAGTGCGTTGTGACGAACCAGATGCGCGCGAGGCCGGGGCATGGTCGCGCTGATCGCGACGGGGGGCGCCAGGGGCGTGCGCTTCGTGGCGCTCGGCCGGCTGCGCTGGCGCGGTCTTGCGGGCTGCAGGACGCTCGGACGGCCTGCCGTGCGGATCAGCCGACTCGCGGTGACCCGAGGGGCGGCCCGTGGCCGAAGACACAACGGGGCGACGAGGAGGCTTGATCGGCATAAGGGGGCAGGTCTCGGTTGGTGAGGCGCTCAGGCACGCAGGATGGCCAGCACATCGGAGCGGAATTCTCGCCGATACAGGACCCAGAGGACAGCCAGGGTGCCCAGGGCAAAGGCCACGGGAGACACGAACCAGCCGATGACGGCAAAGGACATGTAGTAGGCGCGAAGGCCATCGGCAAAGCTTTCGGCAGCCATGCCCATGAGCTTGCCAGCGCGGTTGGCGAACTCTTCGCGGTCGGCCTCGCCGCGCTCGAAAACCGCGGTATTGGGCGCTGCCCCCACCAGGATGGCACCGAAGGAGTAGACGCGCATCGACCAGGTGAAGCGGAAGAATGCGTACACGAAGACCGCCAGCAGCACGATGATCTTGATGTCGAAGACGAGCATGGACGTGCGCGCGGCAAAAGGCAGGTCCTTGACGATCTCGGTGGCACGTTCGTTGGTACCCAGCACGGCGAGCAAGCCGCCGAGCACCAGAATCGTGGTCGAGGCCCAGAAGCTGGGGCTGCTGGCGAGGTTTTGCGTCACGGCCGCGTCCACGATGCGCTGGTCGCGGTAGGTGACTTGCGCCATCCACAGGCGACGATAGTGGTTGGTGCTGGCCAGCAAGGTGCTTTCAACCTTGGCGCGGCGGCTGGCGAACTGGGCATAGCCGACCCAGCCAAAGAAGAACAAGGCGAGTGCGCCCCAGTCCTGCCAGGGCAGGAGGCCGACGAGGTGCATGAGCGAGGCGAACATGTTGTGCGATGTGGTGCGATGGTCGGCACCCATCTGAATCGGTGCCTGGATGCGTTGTCAAGCGAGCGGGCTCAACGTGAGGGTTCAAGCGACAGATTCAGAGCGCCTTGCGCAGATTGGCCGGGGCGATCTTGAGGGCTTCGCGGTACTTGGCCACGGTGCGGCGGGCCACCTGGATGCCCTGCTCTTCCAGCATGTTGGACAGTTGCGAATCCGACAAGGGCTTCTTGGGGTTCTCTGCGGACACCAGTTGCTTGATGAGCGCACGCACGGCGGTGCTGGAGGCGTTACCACCTGCTTCGGTGTTGAGCGAAGAGCCAAAGAAGTACTTGAGCTCGAAGGTGCCAAACGGCGTGTTCATGTACTTGGCCGTGGTCACCCGAGAGATGGTGGACTCGTGCAGGCCGAGCTCGTCGGCGATCTCACGCAGGACCAGGGGTTTCATGGCGATTTCACCATGGGTGAAGAAGTTCTTCTGCCGCTCAACGATGGCATTGGAGACACGCAGGATGGTGTCAAAGCGCTGCTGGATGTTCTTGACGAACCAGCGCGCCTCTTGCAGACGCGAGCTCAATGCCGTGTGGCTTTCAGTGGCTGCGGTACCGCGCGGAGAGCGCGTGGAGCGCAAGGCCTGCGCGTACAGGTCGTTGATGCGCAGTTTGGGCATGACATCGGGGTTGAGCACCACCTTCCAGCCCCGTCCCGATTTCTGCACGATGACGTCGGGCACGATGATGTTGGCTTCAGCGCGCGTGAAGGCGCGACCCGGCTTGGGTTCCAGCGCCACGATGAGGCCTTGCGCTTCCTTGATCAGCGACTCGTCGGCACCGGTTGCTGCCGCGAGCTTCTTCATGTCACGCCGCGCCAGCAGTTCGAGGTGATGCTGGCAGATGAGGATGGCGACCTGGCGTGCTTCGCTGACAGGCAGCGTGCGCAATTGCAGGATCAGGCATTCAGACAAGTTGGCCGCACCGACGCCGACGGGCTCCAGGTTCTGCAACCAGCCCAGTGCGCAACGCAGGGTGGACAACACCTCTTCGCGCGTGTCCTCATCGGCGTCTTCAGGCAGCAGGCTCTGGGCGATGTCTTCGAGCGAGTCGGCCAGGTAGCCATCCTCGTTGAGCGACTCGATGAGGATGTCGACGGCAGCCATGTCTTTCGCACTGAGCCGCGTGCCACCCAGTTGCTGACGCAGGTGCTCCTGCAAGGAGATGGAGACGGCGTTGCGCTCGAGCGGGTCGTAGTCATCGTCTTCGCCCTGGCGCGAAGGAGTCTCGCGGATGCCGTCGAAGTCATCGCGCTCGGTGCCGTTTTCCCAGTCGTCTCGTTCGGTGGTGCCCAGCTCGGCCGTGTCCAGCGCAGGGGTCTCAGCCTCGCCGGTGCCACCCTCGCGGTCGGCACCACTGTCTTCCGCACTGACACGTTCGTTGCGCTGGCGTTCGAACTCGGCCGATGCCACGGTCTCGAGCGGCGCGAAATCCTCTTCAGGCTCCAGGAAGGGATTCTGCTCAAGCATCTGCTCGACTTCCTGGTGCAACTCCAGGGTGGACAGCTGCAGCAAACGGATGGACTGCTGCAACTGCGGGGTCAACGCAAGGTGTTGGGACAGCCGGAACTGCAGGGATGGCTTCATGGCTGCGGACTACCCATGTGTCGCTTACATGCGGAAGTGCTCGCCGAGGTAGACCTTGCGGACCTCGGCGTTGTTGATGATGTCAGCCGGGCGGCCTTCCGCCAGCACGCGCCCTTCGCTGATGATGTAGGCCCGGTCGCAGATGCCTAAGGTTTCGCGCACGTTGTGGTCGGTGATGAGGACACCGATGCCGCGCGCCTTGAGGAAGCTGATGATGCGCTGGATCTCGATCACAGCGATCGGGTCGACACCGGCAAAGGGCTCGTCCAACAGGATGAAACGAGGCTGGGTGGCCAAGGCGCGCGCGATTTCAACGCGGCGGCGCTCGCCACCCGACAAGGCCAGCGAAGGACTCGTGCGCAGCTTGTCGATGCTCAGATCATGCAGCAGGCTGTTAAGGCGCTCGTCAATGACGGGCTTGCTCAGGCGCTTGCCGTGCTCATCGACCTGCAACTCCAACACGGCGCGGATGTTGTCTTCAACATTGAGCTGGCGAAAGATGGAAGCCTCTTGCGGCAGGTAGCTCAGGCCCAGGCGCGAGCGCTGGTGAATGGGCAGGCGCTCGACGCGCTGGCCATCGATGTCGATCTGGCCGGCATCAGCTCGCACCAGACCCACGATCATGTAAAAGCTGGTGGTTTTGCCGGCACCGTTGGGACCCAACAAACCGACCACCTCACCGGCCTTGACGGCCACATGAACGTCATGCACCACCGTGCGGGCACCGTAGCGCTTCTTGAGGCCTTCGGCCCGCAATTGGCTGGTTTCAACAGAGGCAGACGAGGACGACACGGACATGATCAGCGCGCGCCTTCTGGTTTGGACAGGCTGGTGGCCGGCGTGAGGTTGACATCCTTGGAGGCGGGCGCAGGGGCGGCCTCGCCACCACGCGGGGTGATCACGCCGCGCACCCGGCCTTTGGTGCTGGTGGTGTTGCCGGCACTGCCGACCACCTGGAACACGGATGTCTTGTTGTCGTAGAGGATGGCCTGGCCGGTGACTTCGTCGGTCAGCGTCACACCCTTGAGGCGGCGCATGACGGCACGGCCGGTGAAGCGCACGGTGTCATCCTTGCCTTCGTAGACCACTTTCTCGGCCTCGCCCTCGATGGACTCGTCCACCCCTTCGCGTTTTTGCTTGAAGTAGGCGCGCCCGCCTGGGCCGCCCAGCGCGGTCGCGGTCTGGGTACCGTCGGCGTTCTGGCGCACCTCCACCCGGTCCGCGTGCACGGTCATGGTGCCCTTGGTGATTTCGACGTTGCCGCTGAGGATGTTCAGTCGCTGGGCGTCGTCCACCCGCGCAGAATCGGCCGCGAAATTGAGCGGTTGCGAGCGGTCGGATTTCTCGGCCAAGGCGGGTGCCGCGGCAACTGCAGCAAGCAAGCTACAAGCCCAGACCAGGCGAGAAAGATTAGGGAAAGTCAGCAGCATCTTCGGCATGAAATTTGCATTCATTGTAGCCATGAAGCGCTGCGCCGTGGTGGTCAATTTGGCGAAACCGGCGCACCACGGTCGGATTTGTGCACCCTGAAACAGGGGAGCAACAGCGCCCCCGCTGCTCAGACCACGATCAACGTGCCTTGCGCACCTTGTTGATCAGGGCGTCGGTGGTGGCGAGGGCCTTTTCAGGCGTGCCGTTGAGCCCCACCGAGGTGTAGTAGAGGCCCGCGATGCCCACAGTGGGCACGCCGTCGATCTTGTAGGCGTCAGCCAGGGTACGGGCCTGGCGGCACTTGGTCTGCACGCCAAACGAGTCCATCACGGCCAGGAACTTGGCCTTGTCCACGCCCTGCTTGGCGATGAAATCACCAATCAGTTCAGGCTTGTCCAGCTTGAGGCCCTCTTCATGGACGGCGTGGAAGACCTTGGCGTGCAAGGTGGGCAGCAGGCCCATCGATTCCAGCGCGTAGTAGAGGCGCTGGTGGATGCCAAACGGTGTTTCGCGGAAGGCCACCGGCACGCGACGGAAGGCCACATCGGACGGCAGCTTGGCAGCCCAGGCAGCCAGATGAGGCTCGAAGTGGTTGCAATGCGGGCAGCCATACCAGAAGAACTCGACAACCTCGATCTTGCCGGCTGGAGCCGACGTGGGCGCAGCCTGGGACAGCTTGACGTAGTGGGTGCCCTCGACCGGCTCGCCACCTTGGGCCAGCGCCAGACCAGGCAACAGGTTGGCGCCCATGCCCAGACCCACGGCACCCAGGGTCTGGATTGAAAACTCACGGCGGTTCATGAAAACGTCCTTTCGGTCAGCCCTTGGCTGTTATTTCTGAATGCGAACCAGGGCCGAATCGATGCCTGCGGCTTGCAGCTTGACACGAAGCTCGTCGGCTTGTTCACGCTGGGCGAAAGGCCCGACACGGACACGGTACATCGTGCGGCCGTTGACTTCGCGCTCCTGGATGCGGGGCTCAAGACCCATCATGGCCAGCTTGGCACGTTGCTGCTCGGCTTCGGCCTGGCTGCCATAGGCGCCAGCCTGCACTTGGTAACTCAACGAATCAGAGGGCGAAGTGGTGGACACAGCCTCACCCGAGAGGATGGCAGCCGGGTTGCGCGCGCTGGAGGCGGCGGCACTGGCAGCCTTGGCCGGCTTGCCCGCACTGGCTGGCACCGAAGCCGGCGCCGCCACCGAGGCAGGCACCGGCGCCACAGGCACCTCCTGAACCGCTGCGCCCGTGTCAGAGGCCGAGCCGGGCGCCGAAGCCGGCGACTCTTCCTGCACAGCATGCGGCTTGGCTGGGTTCTTGCCATACAGCGGGCTGTTGGGATCCCAGTTCTTGTTCTTCTCGGCCTCGGCGGCATCCTGCTCGGCGGTGCGCTGAGGCACCTTGTCGATGAAGGGCAGCGGCACCTTGGTGATGTAGAGCGCCACACCAAGAGCGAGCGCCAACCCGATCAGCAGGCCGACGATCATGCCGAGGAAGAAGCCTCCGCGTTGGGATTTCATGTTGAGGGTGTCCTCTTAGGTGACGCTGGGTGACGCAGGGGTGAGCGGGTCGATCACATCTTCTCGGGTGCGCTCACACCCAGCAGCGACAAGCCGTTGCGCAGCACCTGCGCGGTGGCCGTCAACAGTGCCACACGGGCCCGGCTGAGTTCGACATCATCCACCAGGAAACGTTCCGCGGCGTAGTAGCTGTGGAAGGCGCTGGCCAGGTCGCGCAGGTAGAAGGCCACGTCGTGCGGCGCCAGGCCTTGTGCAGCAGCCGTGAGCATGCCGGGGAATTCGGCCAGCTTGGTCATCAGCGCGAGCTCCGTCGAGGCCGTGAGCAGGCTCAGATTGGCTTGCGGCAGGGCAG
>JACPOH010000030.1 GCA_016185075.1 Aquabacterium sp.
GATCAACCAAGCCAGCCGAAGGGCTCAAAACCCGGCAAGGCTCTACACTTATCCACAGCTGACCACCCTTTGGTCGGCTACCAGCCCTGGCTCAATATTGGATCGGCACGGTGGCTCAGATTTGGATCGGCGCGGACAGGGTGGAACCCCCAGGCCGGGATCGTTCGCCAAAATCTGACGGGTGGACGGATTCGTCAAGTCCACGGACACCTGCCCATACCCACCAGAGACCGCCCCCTTGCCCAACTCGTCGGTCGAAATCTTGCCCATCGTCTCCGGGGTGGATTGCGCCCAGGTCGCTGTGATGAACAGTGCTAGTGACAAAAACAAAGCCAAGAAGCGGCTTACTGAGAGCAAACGGCGCTGTGTCATGACCCCAATTCTTTCATCTGAAAACCTCGGGCCATTGTAGGGGGCGCCCCTCTGTAGAAGGGTTCTTGGCGTTGCGCTGATGCGACCGCGCCAGGCCGGCGCCAAACATCCAATGCATCACTCAATAGTCAGTACATATCAACACAATGGAATTGATTTAATTCCATTATTTTCAGTGCAAGGCTACAGTGACTCCATCGCAGCCCACACTGCCCCACGACACCCTAAGGAGCCACACCATGAGCACCCCCTTCCACGATCCCAAGTCGGTCACCATCCAGAACCTCGAGGCCGCCTTCGCGGGCGAATCGATGGCCCACATCAAGTACCGCTATTTCGCCAAGCTGTGCCGCGAAATGGGTGACGAAGAAACCGGCGATATGCCTTGGCGATCGACGATTTCGATCAGGCGCTCGGACTCAATCCGCGGGCCTATGTGGTGTACGGCAATCGGCACGCCAACGCCTACCAGGCGGTGCTCGACAAGATCTCGGCCTGAACGCCTCCCGAGTTCGCCTCAAGGCGCCCACGTTAAACGCCGACATCGTTGTGCGTGGCGCCGAAACCCCCTTTTTGACGCTTGCAAGCCCTGGGCGCCGCCTTAACTTGCATCAGAATCCACCCCCGTTTTTGGAAGATATCTCTCATGAAAACCTATCAATGCGTTGTGTGCGGCTTTGTGTATGACGAAGCCAAAGGCCTGCCCGAAGACGGTATCGCTCCCGGCACCAAGTGGGAAGACGTGCCCGCCGACTGGGAATGCCCGGATTGCGGCGTGGGCAAGTCCGACTTCGAAATGATCGAGATCTGACATGAGCGAAGCGGTCGTCATCATCGGCGCCGGCCTGGCCGGCTACAACGTGGCCCGTGAGCTGCGCAAGGCCGACGCCAATGTGCCCATCGTCGTCGTCAGCCGGGACCACGCGGGCTTCTACTCCAAGCCCATGTTGTCCAACGCGCTGGCTGGCAAGAAAACGGCCGCCACACTGGTGATGAAGTCCGCCGAGAAGATGTCGGAAGACATCAAGGGCCGTGTGATCGCCAACAGCGCGGTCACCGGCATCGACACCCAGGCACGCACCGTGACACTGGCCAGCGGCGAAGTGCTGGCTTACCGCGATCTGGTACTGGCCCTGGGTGCCGACCCGATTCGCCTGCCGCTGCAAGGCGACGCCGCTGACACGGTGCTGTCGGTCAATGACCTGGACGACTTCGCGAAATTCGCCGAGGCGCTGGACACCGCGGCTAACGGCCAGCCCGTCAAGCGCGTGGCCATCCTGGGCGCGGGCCTGATCGGTTGCGAGTTCGCCAATGACCTGCTGCATCGAGGCATCGAGCCCACGGTGCTGGATCTGGCTGACCGCGCCCTGGCCCGCCTGCTGCCTGCCGAAGCCAGCGCCCGCCTGCAGGACAAGCTGCAAGCCGGTGGCACGACCTTCCGCTTCGGCGTGGGCGTGCAAAGCGTGGACAAGGCCGACGGCGGCCTGAAGCTCACGCTCAGCGATGGCAGCACGATGCAGACGGATCTGGTGTTGTCGGCGATCGGCCTCAAGCCCCGCACCCACCTGGCCACCCAAGCGGGCGTGCTGACCGGCCGCGGGGTTCTGGTCAACCGCGAGCTGGCCACCAATGTGCCGCACGTCCACGCCGTGGGCGATTGCGCCGAGGTGGATGGCCACCTGCTGCCTTATGTGCTGCCACTGATGGCCCAGGCCCGTGCCCTGGCTGCCACCCTGGCTGGCAAGCCGACGCCCGTGTCCTACCCTGCCATGCCTGTGGTGGTGAAGACCCCGGCCTGGCCTACCGTGGTGTGCCCACCACCCGCCAACGCCGCTGGCAACTGGACGGTCAAGGCCGACGATGAATCGGTTGAAGCGCGCTTCACGGCCGCAGACAACCCTGAACAGCTGCTGGGCTTTGCCCTGCAAGGCAAGGCCGTGACGCAACGTCAGGCCATGGCCGCCTTGGTGCCAGCCGTTCTGGCCTGATCACCCTGCTGCTTGCCAACCGTATCCGGGCCGGTCGCCGTGAGGCGAACGGCTCGCCATCAACGCCCGGTTTGGACCCTCACGCGGATTGCGTTAACCTTGAGTCCCTTTTTGGCCAGCACCTCGATCAGGCGCGGCTGAAGCTGACGCAACTTGGCTGACACGGCCGAGTTGGCAGCCAGCAGGGTCCAGCCCTCGTCGTCCACCGGGCCTGCCTTCACATGGGCGGCCATGGCGGGGGGCAGGCTGGGCTTGATGGCCTCCAGGCAGTCTTGAGACAGCTGCAGCCGCTTCAGCAGGCTGCCCAGCTGATTCGAGCGCCCCATGGCCTGCGTCACCTGCGGCACGTCAGGTGTCATGGGCTTGTAGGTGGCGGTGCGGGTGTAGCGGCCTGCGCTCATGGTGGATGGTTCAAGACCTCAGGTTTGATGCGGAAGGTTCTTGCATGCAGATTTTGATCACGACCAGCGTCCTGTCGCGAACCCGGGTGCTGCAGTTTACGCCCCTCACCCTGGTGTTGACGGCGGTGGCCCTGACCTTGCCCATGATGGTGCTCAGCCTGATGCTCTACCACGCGGTGGTGCTCAAGGCCGCGCACGAGCACTGGCCCATCATCTCGCAGGCCGTGCGTTACGTGGAAAAGCAGGAGCTGGCCCAGCGTGACCGCTACATGCGCGAGAACCTCGACGCCATGGCCGAGAAGGTGGGCGACCTGCAAGCCAAGCTGATGCGCCTGGAGGCGGTCAGCGAACGCGTGGCCGGCATGGCGGGCATGAAGCCCGATGAACTCAAGAAGATCGAGGCCGAGCCCAAAGGCGCCAGCGGCGGCCCGCTGGTGAGCATGCTGGAAACGCGCCCGTCTGCCCGCACGCTGGACGACCTCCACAACCAGATGAGCAGCCTGCTGGCCATGAGCGAGCGCGACAGCGATGTGTTCACGCTGATCGAATCCCACCTGTTTGAAAAACGCCTGGAAGCCTTGATGGTGCCCAGCAGCGCACCGGTTGACGGCCCCATCGGCTCGGGCTTCGGTTTTCGCACCGACCCGTTCACCCACCGCCCCGCCTTGCACACGGGCCTGGACTTCCCCGCTGACCCTGGCACGGCCATCATGGCGGCCGCCGGTGGCGTGGTGCTCTCAGCCGGCCCGCATCCGCAATATGGGCAACTGGTCGAACTCGACCATGGCAATGGCCTGGTGACACGCTATGCGCACACATCGCGCATGCTGGTCAAGCAGGGTGACCTCGTCAAGCGCGGCCAGAAGATCGCCGAAGTGGGCAACACCGGGCGCTCGACCGGGCCGCACCTGCACTTCGAGGTGCTGGTGGAAGGCGTGCAACAGAACCCGGCCAAGTTCCTGGCCAGCCAGGGGGCTGTATCAACAGCTTCACAAAAGGGCAACACGGTTTCGTTAAAGTAAGCTTCCATGCAGGGTCGTACACACCGCCGTACCAAGCGCCTTCTGGGCTGGCACCTGCTGCTGGCCCTGGTCATGCTGCTGATGCAGCAGGCCGGGCTGCGGCATGCCCTGCAACACGCTGCGCGCGATGAGGGTGTCCCCACCCACACGGTCTGTGTGGAATGCCTGGCCCACCATGCCAGCGACAACGGTGTGGCACCCACCGTGCCCACCTTGACCCAGGCCAGCCTGGACCATGTGCTGATGGCGGACGCCGCTCAGCCGCAATGTGGTCAAGGCGTGGCCTGTGCCTACCTGTCCCGTGCCCCACCTCCGGTCCTTGCTGCCTGATTCACCTTGTGCCTTGCTGGCCTGACGCTGCTTTGCGGCGGCCCGGCAAACGCTGACAACTGAAACACTCGGCCTGCGCTCACGCGTGCGGGCCCTGCAAGAGACCATCATCATGCTGACTTCATCGTCCGGCCGGGCAGGCCTGGGCGCACGCCGCGCTTGCTGCGCCAACGCCCCCGTCTCCCCCTTCCAGCCATCCGCCCCCTCTCCCACCGTCATCGCCCGCCCCCGGCTGCTCACGCTGAGCCTGCTGATGGCGATGGGCGCCATTTCGCCGTGTGCCCATGCAGCGGGCAAGGCTGCCCAGGCCAGCGCCGACCAGGCCACGCTGAGCGAGATGCGCAAGCAGATCGACGACATGCGTGCGCAATACGAAGCGCGCCTCAAGGAGCTTGAAAGCAAGCTGGCGCAGATGCAGCAGAGCCAACAGGCATAGCCCTCACCGGCTACCAGCAACGCCGCAGAAACCCCACCTGCGCCCGCGCAAGCCGCTGCGGCCCCGGCGGCAGCCATTGACACACAGGCCAGCGCAAACGGCTTCAACCCGGCCGTGTCCGTGATCCTGAGCGGCACCTACGCCAGCCTGTCCAAGGACCCGGGCACCTGGAAGCTCAGTGGCTTCGTGCCCAGTGGTGACGAGATTGGCCCGGGCGGCCGGGGCTTCAGCCTGGGTGAATCCGAATTCGGTCTGAGTGCCAACATCGACCCGTGGTTCTACGGTGCCTTGACCTTGTCGGTGGGGGCCGATGACAAGGTTGCCGCCGAAGAAGCCTTCGTGCAGACCACCGCCCTGCCCGATGGCCTGAAGGTCAAGGTCGGGCGTTTCTTCTCGGGGCTGGGCTACCTCAACGAGCAGCACGCCCACAGCTGGGACTTCGTCGATGCCCCGCTGGCTTACCAAGCCTTTCTCGGTGGCCAGTACAAGCAGGAAGGCCTGCAGGCCAAGTGGCTGTTGCCCACCGAGCAGTTCATCGAGCTGGGCGCAGAGCTGGGCAATGGCCATGGCTTCCCCGGCAACGACCGCAACCGCAATTCGGCCGGCTCGATGGCCTTGTTTGCCCACACGGGCGGCGACGTCGGCGACAGCCACAGCTGGCGCGCCGGCCTGAGCTGGTTGAGTACCAAGGCGAAGGACCGCGCCTGGGATGCTGTAGATGCGGCTGACCAGAACGTGAGCAACGCCTTCACTGGCAACAGCCGCATGTGGGTGGCGGATGCCGTGTGGAAATGGGCACCGAACGGCAATGGCAAGGTCACCAACTTCAAACTGCAAGGCGAGTACTTCCGCCGCACCGAATCCGGCGAGGTGGTGTATGACACGGCCAGTGCGGCCACGGCTGGCGATTACCGCTCGGTGCAATCGGGCTGGTACCTGCAAGGCATCTACCAGTTCACCACTGGCTGGCGCGTCGGTTTACGTCATGACGAGCTCGACAGTGGCACGGTGGACTACGGACTCAACACCGCGAACTTCGTCCTGACCAACTACAAGCCCAAGCGCGACAGCCTGATGCTGGACTGGTCGCCCAGCGAATTCAGCCGCTGGCGCTTGCAGGTGAGCAATGACCGCTCGCGCGATGGCGTCAACGACCGCCAGCTCTTCCTGCAGTACCAGATGAGCCTGGGCGCCCATGGCGCACACAGCTATTGATCAAGTCGAGATCAAATCGATCAAGGAACCCGACATGAAGACCACCACCTCGCGCTTCATCACCCTGCCCGCCTTGGCCCTGCTGTGCGTCATCAGTGCGCCGGCCCAGGCCATCAAGGTCTTTGCCTGCGAGCCCGAATGGGCTGCATTGACCAAAGAGCTGGCCGGCGACCAGGCCAGCATCTACACCGCCACCAACGCCTTGCAGGACCCCCATCAGGTGCAGGCCAAGCCCAGCCTGATCGCAGCCGTGCGCAACGCCGACCTGCTCGTCTGCACAGGCGCCGAGCTGGAAAGCGGCTGGCTGCCCGTGCTCCTGAGGCAGGCCGGCAACCCGGCCGTGCAGGCAGGGCAGCGTGGCCAGTTCAACGCCGCGGACTACGTCAGGAAGCTGGACGTGCCGACACGGCTGGATCGCGCCGATGGCGATGTGCATGCATCCGGCAACCCGCACATCCAGACCGACCCGCGCAACATCGCTGCGGTGGCCCAGGCCCTGGCCAAACGCCTGACCGAGATCGATGCGGCCCATGCCGCCACGTATCAAGCGCGCCTGCAGGACTTCAACGCCCGCTGGAATCAGGCGATGACGCGCTGGACGCAAGCAGCCGCACCGCTCAAGGGCCTGCCCATCGTGGTGCAGCACAAGGGCTTCCCTTACCTGGAAAACTGGCTGGGCCTCAACCAGGTGATCTCGCTGGAGCCCAAGCCCGGCGTGGAGCCCAGCAGTGCCTACCTGTCCACTGTGCTCACGCAACTGCAGAAGCAGCCTGCCAAGGTGATCATTCGTGCGGCCTACAACGATGGCCGAGGCGCCCAATGGCTGTCGGAACGCGCGCGCATCCCGGTGGCGGTGCTGCCCTTCACGGTGGGCGGCAGTGACAAGGCCTCGGACCTGTTCGGACTGTTCGACGACACGATCGAGCAACTGCTGAAAGCCAGCAAATGAGCGGGGGCCTAACCTTGCACCCGGTGGACTGGTCCATCGTAGGCCCGGCCCTGATCGCCGGTTTGCTGGTGCTGGCCACCCACGTGCCCCTGGGCCTGCAGGTGCTGAGCAAGGGCATCGTGTTCATCGACCTGGCCATCGCGCAGATTGCCGGGCTGGGCGTGATCGCGGCCGATGCCCTGGGCTGGGAGCCGCAAGGCTGGGCGGTGCAAGGTGCAGCCGTGCTGGCGGCCCTGGCCGGCGCCGCCTTGCTGACCTGGACGGAAAAGCGCTGGCCCGACATCCAGGAAGCGCTGATCGGCACCTTGTTCGTGCTGGCGTCCTGCGTGGGCATCCTGCTGTTGGCGGGCAACCCGCATGGCGGCGAGCACCTCAAGGACCTGCTGGTGGGCCAGATCCTGTGGGTCACGCCCGGGCAGTTGTGGGCGGTGGCGGGTTTGTCGGCGCTGGTGCTGGCCCTGTGGTTCGGCCTGGGCACCCGCCTGGGCCGCGGCGGTTTTTACCTGCTGTTCGCCCTGGCTGTAACGGCCTCCGTTCAACTCGTCGGTGTCTACCTGGTGTTCAGCAGCCTCATCATACCGGCCCTGGCTGTGCGCAACGCGCCACCGGGGCGGCAGTTGCCTCTGGCCTGGGGGGCAGGCGCCCTGGCCTATGCGGGCGGGCTGGCCTTGTCCGCCATGCTGGACATGCCCTCCGGCGCCGTGGTGGTACTGGCCATGGCGCTGGTGTGCATCGCCCTGAGCAGCCTGCTCAGGAAACGCCTTGACACACCTGCACCGGCCGGCACCCTTGAATAAGGGCGGGGAAAGCCCCTCCTAGGGTGGGCGCGACCGCGTCGCGGAAGCGTCACCCCCGGGTGCTACACTTTTTGGCTTTGGTTGACTGGGGAAAGTGTCCCTGGTGCCTGAGCCCCCGATTGGATTGATAGCTCCATGTTGCCCAAGATACTGACTTCGATTTTTGGTAGCCGTAACGAACGCCTGCTCAAAGAGTACCGGCGCACGGTGGCCAAGATCAACGCGCTGGAGCCCACTTTCGAGCCCTTGAGCGACGACCAGTTGCGCGCCAAGACCGAAGAGTTCAAGCAACGCATCGCCAAGGGCGAGTCGCTGGATGACATCCTGCCCGAGGCTTTTGCGGTCGTGCGTGAAGGCTCCAAGCGCGTCTTCAAGATGCGCCACTTCGACGTGCAGATGCTGGGCGGCATGGCCCTGCACAACGGCAAGATCGCCGAAATGCGCACTGGCGAAGGCAAGACCCTGACCGCCACCCTGCCCGTCTACCTCAATGCCCTGACCGGCAAGGGCGTGCACCTGGTCACCGTCAACGACTACCTGGCACGCCGCGACGCGGAGTGGATGGGCAAGCTCTACAACTTCCTGGGCCTGAGCGTGGGCATCAACCTGCCTCAGATGCCCCGCGAAGAGAAGCAGGCCGCCTACGCGGCTGACATCACCTACGGCACCAACAACGAGTACGGCTTCGACTACCTGCGTGACAACATGGTGTACGAAGTGGCAGACCGCGTGCAGCGCGGCCTGAACTACGCCATCGTCGACGAAGTGGACTCCATCCTGATCGACGAGGCCCGCACGCCGCTGATCATCTCGGGCCAGGCTGAAGACCACTCCGAGATGTACGTGCGCATCAACGCCGTGGTGCCCAAGCTCAAGAAGCAGATCGGCGAAGCCGACCCGCGCACTGGCGAAGGCGTGATCGAACCCGGTGACTTCACCGCCGATGAAAAGTCCCGCCAGGTCTTCCTGACCGAAGCCGGCCACGAGAACGCCGAACGCCTGCTGGCGGAAGCCGGCCTGCTGGTGGAGGGCGCTTCGCTGTACGACGCGGCCAACATCACCCTGATGCACCACGTGTACGCGGCCCTGCGCGCGCACCACCTGTTCAACAAGGACCAGCACTACGTGGTCCAGAACGGCGAAGTCATCATCGTGGACGAGTTCACCGGCCGCCTGATGGCGGGCCGCCGCTGGTCCGATGGCCTGCACCAGGCGGTGGAAGCCAAGGAAGGCGTCGAGATCCAGGCCGAAAACCAGACCTTGGCCTCGATCACTTTCCAGAACTACTTCCGCATGTACAACAAGCTGTCGGGCATGACCGGCACGGCCGACACGGAAGCCTACGAATTCCAGGAAATCTACGGTCTGGAAACCGTGGTGATCCCGCCCAACCGCATCCTGGCCCGCAAGGACCAGCTCGACCTGGTCTACAAGACCGCCAAGGAAAAGTACCAGGCCATCATCGCCGACATCAAGGAATGCCACGAGCGCGGCCAACCCACACTGGTGGGCACCACCTCGATCGAGAACTCCGAGCTGATCGCGCAACTGCTGACCCGCGAAGGCCTGCCGCACCAGGTGCTCAACGCCAAGCAGCACGCCCGTGAGGCCGACATCGTGGCCCAGGCCGGCCGCCCAGGCATGATCACCATCGCCACCAACATGGCCGGCCGTGGTACCGACATCGTGCTGGGTGGCAACGTCGAGAAGGACATTGCCGCCATTGAGGCCGATGAGTCGCTGGACCACGCCGCCAAGGCAGCCAAGATCGAGGCGCTCAAGGCCGAGCAAGCCGCGCTGAACGCCAAGGTCAAGGAGCTGGGCGGCCTGCGCATCATCGCCACCGAGCGCCACGAGTCCCGCCGCATCGACAACCAGCTGCGTGGCCGTGCCGGCCGCCAGGGTGACCCGGGCTCCTCGCGCTTCTACCTGTCGCTGGACGACCCGCTGATGCGCATCTTCGCCGGTGACCGCGTGCGCGCCATCATGGACCGTCTGAAGATGCCCGAAGGCGAAGCCATCGAAGCCGGCATCGTGACCCGCTCGATCGAAAGCGCGCAGCGCAAGGTCGAAGGCCACAACTTCGACATGCGCAAGCAACTGCTGGAGTACGACGACGTGTCGAACGACCAGCGCAAGGTCATCTACCAGCAGCGCAACGAGATCCTCGAAACCGTGGACGTGGTGGATGCCATCACCAACCTGCGCAAGGGCGCCATGACCGACGTCGTGCGCACCTTCGTGCCGGCCGAAAGCCTGGAAGAACAGTGGGACCTGGTCACGCTGGAGAAGGTGCTCAAGGACGAGTGGCAGCTGGAGGTGGACCTGGTCAAGTGGGTGGAAGGCCAGACGGCTGCCGACGACGAGGACGTGCTCAACCGCGTGATCGAAGCGGCCAACCAGCGCTATCAGGACAAGACCAGCGTCGTGGGCCGCGACCAGTTTGCATCCTTCGAACGCATGGTGCTGCTGCAGTCCATCGACACCCACTGGCGCGAACACCTGGCCTCGCTGGACTACCTGCGTCAGGGCATCCACCTGCGCGGCTACGCCCAGAAGAACCCCAAGCAGGAGTACAAGCGCGAAGCCTTCGAGCTGTTCGGCCAGTTGCTGGACGTGGTCAAGATGGACGTCACCCGCGTGCTGATGACCGTGCAGATCAAGTCTCAGGAAGAAGCCCAGCAGGCCGCCCAAGCCATCGAGCATCAGGGCGAAAGCTTCATGAACGTGACCTACACGCACCCCAACGAGGACGGCAGTGTGGCCCAGGAAACCGATCCGGCTACGGTCGCCGCCGAGGTGCCGCGTGTCGGCCGCAATGACCCTTGCCCATGCGGCAGCGGCCAGAAGTACAAGAACTGCCACGGCAAGCTGGCCTGAACCAGCCCCTTGCACCGCATCACGCGATGCACCACCAGAAGGCCCTTCGGGGCCTTCTGTCATTGGGGGATCCTTTTGTCGTGCACGCAGCCCCCTGAGGGATAAAACGCGCCGCAAATTCACCCACGAATGCAGGAACCCACTGGCGAACCCTAAGCACATTCCATCGACTGCGAATTGACAATGCAAGGGTCGCCACCTAGCGTGGCGTCACTTTTGCATACATGTCATGACGGCACCTTGATGCGCCGCAACAGGAGACTCCCTTGAGCACTTCATCCAACGCCTCATCGCCAGGCCGTGGCCTGATTGGCTGGTTTGCCAACCTCTCCACGCTGTTCCTGCTCATCATGATCCTGGTGATCAGCACCGGCGAAATGATGCATGGCCAGTTGCTCAAATTCGGCGAGGTGCTGTTCAGCGATCCACAGCAACAGGTGCAGTATTTCCTGCTGCGTGCCGACCCTGAAAAGCCCACCTGCAACCCCAACATCAACGTGGACGAGGAAGTGGCACGCCAGGAGGCTGCCGCGGCCAAGGGCACGCCCGCAGGTGGCGCGATCGACGATGTGGATGACCTGTTCGGTGCCCGCAAGTTCAACGCCGCTGCCGTGCGTGAATCGCTGACGGCCACGGTGAAGAACTGTGCCGAACGCCACGTGATGTACGACCACATCCGCCAGCACATCACGCCGCAACTGAAGTTCTACCGCGCGCTGGAAACCAGCTTCTTCACGCTGTTCAAGTTCGGCGCCTGCTGTTCGCGGTGATGTCGGCCGTCAGCGCCTTCCGCGTCGTGCGTCCGCCGCAATCGCAGGAAGCGACCAAGGGCAGCTGGCTGCATGCGCTCGAAGCCGTGCCGCTGATCTCCAGCATGGGCATCTTCGCGAGCTTGTATTTCTTCTTGCACGATCACCCGTCGGGCCCGGCCATCTACGCCAACAAGATCCTGGACTTCATCAGCCTGCCACTGGCACTGGCCCTGCACATCTGGGCGGGCATGCTGTTCAAGCAGAGCCGCATGGTCGACATGTTCATGAACATCATCCGGCCCTGGAAGCTGTCACCTGAGGCGCTGACCTACATCATCCTGCTGGCAGCCGGCTTGCCCACGGCGTATGCCGGCGTGTCAAGCGTGTTCGTGATCGCGGCCGGCGCCATCGTGTACCACGAGGTGCGCGCGGTAGGCGGCACCAGCCAGTACGCACTGGCCGCCACGGCCATGTCCGGCTCGCTGGGCGTGGTGCTCAGTCCCAGCCTGCTGGTGGTGGGCATCGCGGCTTTGAACCGTCAGGTCACCACGGCCCAGCTGTTCCATTGGGGCCTCTTCGTGTTCGCCCTGACATCCACAGCCTTCTTCATCGCCTCGCAGATCCACCGCCACAACCGCCATCAGCGTGCGGCGGTTGCGTCACCGCTGGTGGCCGTGCCGGCCATGCTGCGCGAGATGAAGGCCGTGATTCCCTACGTGCTCGTGGTGGGTGCCATCGCCATGTTCTACAGCCATGTGCTGGACACCCCCTTCAACGAGATCTCGGCGCCCAGCATCCTGCCCATCATGATGTTGCTGGTGCTGGTCTTCGACAAGAAGCTGCAGGCCCGTGAAGCCGCCACGCGCAACTTCGCGCCGGTGGGCGCGGCTGCCGTGCACGCCATGCCCTCACCCACACCGGCTGGCGAATCGGCGCCTGTCGAGTTGGCCTATGCTGCGCAACGCGAGAAAACGGCGTCCGGCGCCATCCGTGCGGCCACCACCGAAACGGTCGAGCACGTCGGGGCGTACATCAGCCTGATGCTGTTCACGCAGCTGATCAGCGGTGTGGTCGAGCGCTCCGAGATCATGACCATGGCCCCGCAGGTCTTCCCCAACGTCTGGTGGGCCATGACCTTCCTGGTGGTCGCCAAGGTGATCCTGGGCATGGTGATGGAGCCACTGGGCGCCATCGTGCTGGTGTCCAGCACCCTGGCCCCAATGGCCTACGCCAATGGCATCGAACCTGTGCACTTCTGGATGATGGTGCTGGTGGCCTTCGAGCTGGGTTACCTGACGCCGCCGGTGGCACTGAACCAGTTGCTGACACGGCAGGTGGTGGGCGAGGCGGAAATCGACAAGTCCGATGCCGAGGTGGCGGGTGCCGGCTTCTACCGCCGCTATGAGCGTTGGCTCCTGCCTTTCGTGGTGATGTCCATCAGTCTGGCCATCGTGGCTTACGGGCCGCTGCTGGTCCAAAGGGTGGACTTCTTCAAACCCATCGCCAAACTGTTCCTGTGACCCTCTCCGGACAGATGAAGCCGATCGAAAAGAGCCCCGAACAGGGGCTCTTTTTCTTGGCCATCGGCGACGGCGCCCGACCACTGGCGCCCACCCAACACCGGCCATCTCATCGGGATTGACGTGCGCCGCCCGCCCGACCATGATCGGCCACACCATGACGTACCCGCCTCCGCGCCCACTGACCGACCTGCCACCTGATACGGCCAGGCACGCCCCGCACACGAACGAGACCAGGCTCGACCCATTCCGCGCACTCGTGATCCCCAATGCAGGGCGGATCTTCCTCACGATGGTGGTGTGGGCGGTGTTGATGGCCGTGTACTCACGCCTCATGGAGGAGCAAGGGCTGGAGGTGGCCCATCAATACGGCTTGTGGATCTATTTGAGCGGCAACCTGGGCGGTGGCCTCATCAACTACTGCGTGATCCTGGCGGGCTGGTACGCCGTCGCCAGCCGCTGGTGGCTCAGGAGCGAAGAGGCCCGCGTGCGCTACGCCACCGAGGGCATGTACGCACTGCTGCCCTGGAAGCTGCTGCTGCTTCTGATGGTGGTCCTGAGCCTGATCGGCAGCGCCCTGACCTACCAAGCCTGGTCAGCGGTGATGGCACACACCGATGAGTGGGCCACCATGCGCAAGCAGATGAACCTGGGTGGCAACCTGCTCATTTCGCTGCTGTACTCCACGGGCATCTTCTCGATCGACTACTTCAGGGTGCGGGCGGCCATGCTGCGTCTGCGCATGGAGTCGGCCCAGCGCCTGCATGTGGAGGCGCAGCTGCAGCGCCTGCAGGCCCAGATGGAGCCGCACATGCTCTTCAACACGCTGGCCAACCTGCACGCCCTGATCGAAACGCAACCGGGCAAGGCGCAGGACATGCTGTCGCACCTGATCGACTACCTGCGCGCCACCCTGAGCGCCAGCCGGACCGGCTCAGCCCCGCTGAGCGACGAGATGGCACGCGTGCAGGACTACCTCGCGCTGATGCAGATCCGCATGGGCGAGCGCCTGCGCGTGATCATCGACATGCCCGCTGACTTGCATGATGTGACGCTGCCGCCCATGCTGATCCAGCCGCTGGTGGAGAACGCCATCAAACACGGCCTGGACCCGCTGCCAGACGGGGGCACACTGCACATTCTGGTCAAACGCGATCACGACATGCTGGAAATCACCGTGCGCGACGATGGTCAGGGGCTGGACGCGGCCCGGGCCACGCCCAGCCACAGCGGCTTTGGCCTGAGTTGCGTGCAAGCCCGCCTGCAGACCAGCTATGGGCCGGATGCCAGGCTGATCCTGGAGCCCGGCTCGCAAGGCCCAGGTCAGCGCGCGCCCCACCTGCGCCCCGGCACCGTGGCCATCCTGCGCCTGCCAACCTTGATGCCTGCGCTGCCAGCCGCATCCCCCTTGATCACACCATGAACACGCAAGCCACCGCCCTGATCGCCGAAGACGAACCCGTGCTCGCCGAGGCCCTGCTGCGCCAGTTGCACAAGCTGTGGCCCGAGTTGCAGGTGCGCGGCGTGGCCGGCAATGGCCTGAAGGCAAGGGAAACGGCCCTGAGTCTCCACCCCGATGTGCTCTTTCTGGACATCCACATGCCCGGCGCCAATGGCCTGGAAGTCGCCGAGCAGGTGATCGACGAATGGCCCATCGAGCTGGCACTGCCGCTGATCGTCTACATCACCGCGTTCGACGAATATGCCGTGGCCGCATTCGAGCGCGCCGCCGTGGACTACGTGCTCAAGCCCATCAGGCCTGAGCGCCTGGCCATCACCTGCCTGCGCCTGCAGACCCAGCTGGCCGCACGACAAGCGTCGAGCGCCCCACACGACGATGACGAGGCCACGGTTAGCAAGATGCTGTCGCTGCGCACCCCAGCTGCCACGGCGCAAGAGCCCTTGCGCGTGCTGCAGGCGGCCGTTGGCAACTCCGTCTACGTCATCCCCGTGGAAGATGTGCTGTACTTCGAAGCGGCCGACAAGTACGTGCGCATCATCACCACCAAGCAGGATGCGGGCGGCCCGGAGATGCTGATCCGCACACCCTTGCGCGAACTGTTACCCAGGCTGGATCAAGGCCTCTTCTGGCAGATCCACCGCAGCCACGTGGTCAACGTACGGGCCATCGAACGGGTCAGCCGCCAGCTGCAGCGTTTGCGCGTGCACCTGCGCGGCCGCCACGAGACCCTGGATGTGAGCCGCATGTACGCGCACCTGTTCAAGGCGATGTAGAGCGGCGCCACTGGCGCCACGCTCAAGCCATTGACGGGCGCGGTCAACCGTTCGTCTCATGGGCCTTGCCTGGGCGTCCGCTCATTTCCAACATGAGGGCACTCATTCAAACAGGAGCCCCTCATGCGTACCGCACCACCCAGATCCGTCCAACTGCTGGCGCTGCTGACCCTGCTTGTGGCGGCCTTGTTCGGCCTGGCCAGCCTGGCCTACCCGATCAACATGCTAGTTCGTCATGGGTGACGCCCAAGCCATGCAGCAGGCCATCCACAACTACACGCGCGGTTTCCTGGGCATCAGCGCCCACACCGTGCTGGGCGGGCTGGCCTTGAGCGCCTGCACGCTGCAGTTCATCCCCAGCCTGCGGCGACGCCACCCGCGAGTACACCGGGCCGCGGGCATGGTGGCCATCGCCAGCACCGTGGGCGCCATGGTGGGGGCCATGGCGTACCTGTGGATCACACCAGCGACCGACACGGTGTCGGGTGCGGCCTTCGCAGCGGCCTTGTGGCTGCAAGCCGTGACCACCCTGCTCGCGCTGGGCCTGGCCGTGGCCAGCATCCGCCGCCGCGAGGTACGGGCCCACATGGGCTGGATGGCACTGATGATGGCCAGCCTGATGACGGCGCCAATGCTGCGCATCGGGGATGTCATCGTCGGTTGGCTGCTGCCGCTGAACCTGACCCAGACCACCGCCGGGCTGGCCGTGATCCTGATGCCGCAGGCCGTGCTGCTGATGGCCTGGTGGATGCAGCGCGTGGGCCGCCTGGATCTGCCCTTGCTGCAACCCCAATTGAGCCTGCTGCCTGGCGCGCTGCGTGCTCTGGTGTGGCTGGGTGTGGCCACCGTGCTGCACGAAGGCTTGCTGGCCCCCTGGGGGCTGGATGCCCTGGCCCACTGGCGCGGCGCCGAAGTGCGCCTGCCCGGCATCGCCGGCATCTGGGCGCTGAGCAGTGCTTTGCTGCTGCCGCGCTTGCTGCACGAGTTGCCCGAGGTGCTGCGCGGCCGCCCGATGCAGGCCCGCACGCTGTGGCTCATGGCCACGGCGGCCTGTGGCGCGCTGTTGATCGCCAGCCAGCTACAGGGCTACAGCCTCAACCAGATCGGGCACCGTTTTTACTGGGCTGCCTTCGGTGCATGCAGCCTGGCCTGGAGCCTGGCCGGCACGCTGTGGCGCGGCACCAGCCGGGTACAGACCAACTGGCGCATCCTGGGCCTGATGAACACGCTCACACCTGCCGTGTGGCTGCCCTATGGGCTCGCCCTGGGCCTCACAGGATGGCCCGCCGACACCATCACCACCGGGGTGCTCACCCTGAGCTGGGGCTTCTTCGCGTGGCACGGCTTCATCACCGCCTTCGGCCTGCCCATGCCGGGCGTGCCGGCCACCACCCCGCAAACCGGCGAATCCATGGCCTGACATGCGATTTTCCGCGGGGTGAAAGCACATGCTGCGGCACAATCTGGCTCCTTGATCGGGCTTCGCAGCTGAAGCCCACCCGGAGCCCACACAACATGCCCGTCAACCTGACCGCCCCCAACCCATCCGATCTGCACCCCGTGCCCGGCGTCAAGCTGGGCATCACCATGGCGGGCGTCCGCAAGGCCAACCGCCGCGACCTGACCGTCATCACGCTGGATGAAGGCAGCGCCGTGGCCGGTGTGTTCACCAAGAACCGCTTCTGTGCTGCGCCGGTGCAACTGTGCCGCGAGCGCCTGGCCGCCAGCAACGAGATCCGCGCCCTGCTGATCAACACCGGCAATGCCAACGCGGGCACCGGCGAAGACGGCCTGGTGCGCGCCCGCGCCACCACCATCGCCCTGGCTCGCCAGCTGCACATCTCGCCCGAGCAGATCCTGCCGTTTTCAACGGGCGTGATCATGGAAACCTTGCCGGTTGACCGCATCGAAGCCGGCCTGGCTGGCGCCATTGCCGACCTCAAGGCCGACAACTGGGCCGTGGCCGCCGAAGGCATCATGACCACGGACACGCTGCCCAAGGCCGCCTCGAAGCAGATCACCATCGGCGGGCAGACCGTGACCATCACCGGCATCAGCAAAGGCGCCGGCATGATCAAGCCGAACATGGCGACCATGTTGGGCTATGTGGCCACCGACGCCAACATCGCCCCCGGCCTGCTGCAGGCGCTGGTAACCGAGGCGGCCAATGCCTCGTTCAACCGCATCACCATTGACGGTGACACCTCCACCAACGACTCGTTCGTGCTGATCGCCACGCGCAAGGCCCAGCACGCCGAGATCACCGACCTGAACAGCGCCGACGGCCAGGCCCTGCGTGCCGCCGTGATCGCCGTGTCGCAGCAACTGGCCCAGGCCATCGTGCGTGACGGCGAAGGCGCCACCAAGTTCATCACCATCACCATCGAAGGTGGCCGCAACGAGGAAGAGTGCACCAAGGCCGCCTACGCCATTGCCCACTCACCCCTGGTCAAGACCGCCTTCTTTGCCAGCGACCCCAACCTGGGCCGCATCCTCGCCGCGGTGGGCTACGCCGGCATCGACGACCTGGACCAGAGCCTCATTGAGCTGCACCTGGACGACGTGCACGTGGTCACCAAGGGTGGCCGCCGCCCCGAATACCGCGAAGAAGACGGCCGGCGCGTGATGAAGCAAAGCGAGATCACGATTCGCGTTGGCCTGGCCCGCGGCACGGCCAGCGCCACGGTGTGGACCTGCGACCTGTCGCACGACTACGTGACGATCAACGCGGATTACCGCAGCTGATCGCCGACGCGGCGAGCAATCGCCTTGGCCGATGCCGTCGCGCTCTCCAACAGCGGGATGCCGTTGGCCGCGTAAGAGCCACAGAAAAACACACGTCGCCCCGGTTCGGCATGCAGCGCATCCAGGTGCGCCAGGCGCTCGCCGCTGTGCGCGTCCACAATGGGTCGCTCCAGCGTCGTGCGCTGCAGCACCAGCGACTCATCCGGCACGATCTGCGGGTTGAGCGTCTGGAACACGGGCTCGGGTGTGCTGGCGTGGCTGGGGATCAGGGCGTTGACCCAGATCGTGATCATGGGCCGGTCATGCTTGTCTGACAGCATGTAGTTGACCGGAGACCAGGTGGCGCGCTGCGCCGGCGCCAGCCGAGGGTCACGGTGCATCAACACCTCGACCTTGTCATAGCGGATGCCTTCGAGCACCGCGCGCTCGTCGGCGCGGATATCGTGCAACAGATGCGAGACCTGATTGGCCTGGGTGGCGAAGATCACGCGGTCGAAGCGCTGCTCAACCCCGTCTTGCATCTGAACGACCACGCCCTGGCCATCGCGCCGAACACCCTGGAGACTCTCACCAAAGCGGGCATGCGTGATACGCCGGGACAGGGCCGAAGCGATCGCGCTCGCCCCACCCACGGCCCGGTACACCCGCGAGAACAGAAAGCCCCGGCTGAAATAGCCGGCGATCACATCGGCCGGCGTGGCGCGCACATGGTCGTTGCTGACGGTGTTGATGCCCGCGAAACAGGGAATGAGAAAGCCTTCGGTGAATGCAGGGCTGTAGCCTTTGCCCGAGAGGTAGTCGCCAATCGAGTGGCCCTTGAGTTGGCCTTGCGCCAACTCGCCCGGCACCTGCCACATGAAGCGCGCCAGGTCCCGCACGATGCGCCAGGCATCGGGGTTCAACAAGGCCCGTGCAGAGACCATGGGCAGGGTCTTGCCGCCCAAACCATGATTGGCGTAACGAAAGAAGCAGCGCCCCCCAGCATCGGTGAAGGACAAGGAGGCATCCAGCGCTTCCACCCGAACACCCGCCTCACGCAACAGCGCAAACAGCTGCGGGTAATATCCCGGATAGATGACCCGCAAAGGCACATCGATGCGCCCCGCTTCGGCCTCCACCCCATGCGCCATGATGCCGGCGCCCGGGTGCTTCTCGAACACGGTGACCTCATGCGCGTCACCCAAGTACCAGGCAGCTGCCAAACCAGCCATGCCACTGCCTACAACCGCGATCTTTTCTCTCATGGCACCAATCTACCGCAGCTTCACTGAACGCCCGCTGTGAGCGCGTCGACTTTGCTGCCCTACCTGACTCACTGGTTGCGCGCCTGGCGCCTGCCAGCGCAGCTCAACCTCATCTTCCCTGTCCTGCTGGGCCTGCTGCTGTTCGCGCCCTGCGGCACCCCCCTGGCCGACTTGCCACTGGGGCACGCCCTGCTGCTTTCCTTCCTGCTGCAATGGGTGATCATGACGTCGAACGAGTCGGCCGATGCCGCGACGGACGACGTCCACGCCCGCACCCTGATCTCGGGTGGCGCTGGCGTTGGCGCCGACGGTTCCCTGAGCGCCCGCGCCCTGCGGCTTGGCGCCTTGGCCGGTGGCGCGCTGGGGCTGATCCTGAGCGCCGTGTTGGGTGGCATCGCGGTGGCGCTGGCCTGGCTGGCCGCCTTGCTGTTGATCTGGGCTTACGACGGGCCATTGCGCCTGTCACGCCACCCGCTGGGTGCCTGGTGCCAGGCGGTCGGCGTGGGCATCGTGATGCCCCTCCTCATCGGCTGGCTGGTCAAACCATGGGGGAGCCCCTCTCCGGCAGACGCTGCCCTGGGCCTGCTGCTCGGGCTGTCCGGCCACATCCTGACGGCCCTGCCCGATCTCGACCACGACCGGCGCGTACGCAAGGTCACCGTGGCCGTTTGGCTGGGCGCCCGCGGCGCGCAAGGGCTCATGCTGGGGGGCTTTGCCCTTGCGGCTGGCCTGCTGGCGCTGAGGCTGCCTTCCACGCCCTGCGGTGCCCCTCACGGGCCCTTGCCGGCCACCAACCAGGCCCTGCTGCTGACCGCGGCCAGCTTGCTGATCCTGGCGGGGCTACCAGGCGCATGGGCGCACCGCACGCTCGCTGGCTTGCCGCGCCACATCTGGCTGACGGCAGCGGCGTCCATCCTGCTGTGGACTGCCTGGCTGCTGCAGCTTCATCCCTGGCCTTGACGCGCCAGCGACATAAACGCCGCCAGCCCTTGAAATGGCCAAGCTGGCGCCCACATACAGGCAAGTATCAGAGCAAGGGCTGACGAAAGCACCTACAATGAGACTCCTTTTTCCTGGGGCCGACCTGGTTTCGACGTGGGTGCGGATTCGGGACAGGGCATGTCGAGGGCCAGGCACCTCGTAAATCCATCTGGAAAAAAACTAACTGCAAACGACGAATCGTTCGCACTCGCCGCTTAATACCGGTGAGCCTCGCAACAGTTGGCCGATGGGCTGGGCTGTAGTCGCAAGACGATAGCTGCGAGGTCATACACATTGGCTGGGTTCCTGCCGGGTCACTCGGCAGGGATCGAGATCTAGTGACTGGCTGGCTTGGTAGCGTGCTGCTGCGCGATCAGGTCGGCGAGATTCAAACCAGACAGCTAAACATGTAGATCTGCTCGATGATGGCTTACGGACGGGGGTTCAATTCCCCCCGGCTCCACCACACACCCGAACAGCGCCACGTCTTTCACGAGACCTGGCGCTGTTTCTCTTTCAGGCCAGGCCCAGCAGCCTGAGGCCCAGCCCCACCAGCGCGCAAGCCGCAATCACATGGATCACGTTGCGCTTGTAGCGGAACAAAGCCACCGCAGCCCCCACGGCAATCACGGCCGAGGCCACGTCAAAGCGCCCTGACAGGCCCTGGGGCCACAGCACGTGGTAGGCAAAGAACAGCGCCAGGTTCAGGATCACGCCGACCACCGCGGCCGTGATGGCTGTCAGCGGCGCGGTGAACTTCAGTTCGTTGTGGGTGGACTCCACCAGGGGCCCGCCCGCGAGGATGAACATGAACGATGGCAGGAAGGTGAACCAGGTCACCAGGCTGGCCGCCACGGCACCGGCCAGGAACAGGCTTTCCGGCCCGAACAGCGCCTTCACGTAGCCGCCCACGAAGCCCACGAAGGCCACCACCATGATCAGCGGCCCCGGCGTGGTCTCGCCCAGTGCCAGGCCGTCCATCATCTGCGTGGGGGTCAGCCCAGCAGGCCCATGGGCACGAGCCACAACAGCGCGCTCACGAGCAAGACCTTGATCAGGCCAGCCCATCGGAACCGCGCGTGCGCCGGCGTGGGCGTGTGGTCGTCGATCAAGGCGGCGCCGTAGGACTTGTCGGCACCACCGTGTCCGCCGCCCAGCGCAAACCATTGCGGTGCCACCCGCCCACCCACATAGCCGATGGCCGCCGCAGCCAGCACGATCAACGGGAAGGGCAGGTTCAAGGCGAAGATGGCCACGAAGGATGCAGCAGCGATGCCCCACAACACCTGGTTCTTGAGCGCACGCGAGCCAATGCGGTGCGCGGCCTGGGCCACGATGGCGGCCACCGCAGGCTTGATGCCGTAGAACAGGCCGGCCACCACGGGCACCTGCCCGAAGGCCATGTAGACCCATGACAGCGCAATCAGGATGAAGAGTGAGGGCAACACAAACAGGCCGCCCGCGACCAGGCCGCCCCAGGTGCGGTGCATGAGCCAGCCGATGTAGGTGGCCAGCTGCTGTGCCTCGGGCCCGGGCAGCACCATGCAGTAGTTCAGCGCGTGCAGGAAGCGCTTCTCGGAGATCCAGCGGCGTCGCTCCACCAGCTCCTGATGCATGATCGCGATCTGCCCGGCCGGCCCGCCAAAGCTGATGAAGCCCAGTTTCAGCCAGAAGGCAAACGCCTCCCAGAAGCCGATGGGCGCAGGCGCCTGGCCCTGCTCTGCCCTTGCCACCGTGCCCTGCTCACTCATGCTCGCCTGCCTTCAAGTCAATGAAACGAAAGGCCCAAGGATAAGGCCTGAGGCCGGCTTGGGATAATCCCGTTGATGCGCATTTTGAGAACCGATATCCAGATTCTGAGGGCCATCGCGGTCCTGTCCGTGCTGGTCTTCCACTTTGATTTACCTGGCCTGCAAAAAGGCTTTCTGGGTGTCGACATCTTTTTCGTGATCTCGGGCTACCTGATGTCGCGGGTCATCATCGATGAGATGGACGCCGGGCGCTTCAGCCCCGCTTCGTTCTACTTCAGGCGCGCGCGTCGCCTGCTGCCCGCTGCCTTGGCCATGTTCGCGGTCGTCACCGCGGTGGTGCCGTTTGCACTGACCATGGGTGCCCTGCATGACTACGTTGCGCAACTGCTGGGCGCCCTGGCGTTTGGCGCCAACATGGTGCTGTGGGCCCAAAGCGGCTATTTCGACGGTGAGGCCACGCTCAAGCCCTTGCTGCACACCTGGTCGCTGGCTTTGGAGGAGCAGTACTACTTCGTGCTGCCGCTGGTCCTGGTCTTGATCGGCCGCCGCTGGCGTGCCGTCGGCCTGGTGGGGCTGTTGCTGAGCAGCCTGCTGGCCTGCCAGTGGTGGCTGACGCGTGACCCGTCCGGTGCCTTCTACCTCTTGCCCTTCCGCGCCTGGGAGCTGCTGCTGGGCTCGGTGTGCGCCCTGCCCGGCCTGGCCTCGCGGCTGAAGTCTGCCCACGCGCCCTCCCCCACCAAGCGCTTTGACAGCGGCTGGCTGTGGCTGCCCATCATGGCCTGGAGCCTGCTGCACGGCGTCGACAGCACACACCCGCGCACCGACGCCCTGCTGGTGTGCCTGAGCACCGCCGGCCTCATCCTGCAGCCCTCGGCGATGCTGCAGTCCACACGCCCTTGGATGCGGCCGCTGCACTGGATCGGTGACATCTCCTACTCGCTGTACCTGGTGCACTGGCCCCTGATCGCGCTGGCCAAGAACATCTGGCTGCAAGAGGTGCCCGGCCCTGCCCTCTGGGGCTTGCTGGCGCTGGCCTTCGTGCTGGCCCAACTGTCTTACCGCTACGTGGAGCAGCGCTTTCGGAACCTGCCCACGCCAGGCGCCTTGTTCCGCCAGATGGCCTGGCTGTTGATCCCGCTGCTGGTCGCCGGGGGCGCACTGGCCCTGCACATGCACCGCCACGAGCGCGCCAGCCAGGCCGCTCAGAACCACCAACCGGTCTATGGCTTCGATGCCAGCTGTGACCAGGAGGGGCAGTTCAAGGCCCTGCCCGCTTGCATGAACGCACCTGCGCCCCACACCATGGTCTGGGGCGACAGCTACGCCATGCACCTCATCCCGGCGCTGCTGGCCTCCCCCCCCGAAGGCGGCGTGATCCAGGCCACGCGCAGTGCGTGCGGCCCTTCGCTGGACATGGCCCGCCAATCGCCCAAAGACCCGCCCGACAGAGGTCAGCACTGCATCGCCTTCAACCGCTCGGTGCTGGCCTATCTGCGCCAGCATCCCGAGATCGACGTGGTCGCCTTGTCGGGCCGCTGGCAATACTTCGTCGATGACCCCGTGGTCGATGCCCAAGGGCACTTCATTCATCCGGATGCCCATGCTGTGGCCGTCTCGTTCGCACAGGTCGTCAAGCAACTCAAGGCCATGGGCAAACGTGTGGTGCTGGTGTCGCCGCCCGCCCTGCTCGGGCCGGATGTGGACCTGGGTCTGTGCGGCCAACGCGCGGCCCAGGGCTTGCTGACCATGACGAAGGCACTTCATACCGACTGCGCCTTCGATCGGTCGGAACTGGACGCCAGACAGGCTCGCGTCCACGGGATGCTCGCCGAAGCCCGGCAACTGGCCGACATCGACATGATCGATCTGGACGCCTTCAACTGCGATGACCACCGTTGCGTCACCGTGGTGAACCAGGTGCCGCTGTACCGAGACTTCGGCCACTTCAGCCTGGAAGGCGCCCGACTGTTGGGCCAGGACATGCAACTGGGTCGAAAACTGCGCGACAACGCCCATTGAGGGCCATCGTTCAGCATCAAGGTGGCTATGATGGGCGCTATCGCCATGTGAAAGGTTTGACTTGGCAAATCGCATGAACGGATTTCGCAAACTGCTTGGCGCCATGCTGCTGGCCTGTGTCGCCGCACCGGCGGTGGCCGGCTACTCGCAGATCGTCGCCTTTGGTGACAGCCTGTCCGACACGGGCAACCTGTTTCGGCTGACATCCTTTCTGCCAACGGGCGGCGTACCGGGGGAACCGTACTTCCAGGGGCGCTTCTCCAACGGCCAGTTGGCTGTTGAGTCGATGGCCTCCGCCTTGGGCTTGCCGCTCAACAGCCTGGCCTTTGGCGGCGCCCAGACGGGACCCGGCAATGAGGGCGGTGCGCTGCTGTATGGCACGGGTGTGAGCAGCCAGATCCAGCGATACGAAGCCAGCAACCGCCCGCTGGACGCCAATGCCCTGTACTTCTTGTGGGCTGGCCCCAACGACTTCTACACCGGCAACAACATCTACTCGACCACGACCTACCTGACCTCGTCGTCGAACATGTTGAACAACATCCGCAACCTGTACGACCATGGCGCGCGGGACTTCTTTGTGCCACTGATGCCGGATCTGGGCCAGACGCCTCAAGCCCTGAGCAGCTCGGCCAGTTACCAGAACGCAGCGCGGGCCCGCACACAGGAATACAACGGCGCGCTGAGCACCGGCCTGCAAGGCCTGAGTGCCAGTTTGCCTGGCGTCAGCATCCTGGTGTTCGACACCCCGGCCTTCATGCAGAAAACGGTGCCCGAACTCGCTGCGGCAGGCCTGGACGTCACCGATGCCTGCTACGACACCAAGATGGAATCCGTGTGCGGCTTCCAGGAGCAGTATCTGTTCTGGGACAACGTCCACCCGACCAACACCGGGCATTGGATCCTGGGGCAGGCGTTTGCCAGTGCGGTTCAGGCCGTGCCGGAACCCGGCGTCATCTACATGGAAGCGCTGGGCCTGATCTTGATGATGCTGCTGTGGGCACGACGCAGGCCACGCCAACGCTGAGCCCACACGAAAGAAAAAGGCCGCCAGGACATGCTCCTTGCGGCCTTTTTGCTTGAATCTGTTGGTCGGGGTGAGAGGATTCGAACCTCCGGCCTCTACGTCCCGAACGCAGCTAAAAAAATAGGCTCTTCCTAGGAAGCTGAAGCGATGATAGCATTTGTTGGGACAAATTTGGGACACCAACGACATGGGAACCATCACGAAGCGAGGGGAACTCCAGTGGCAGGCCAAGGTTCGCCGGAGGGGCTTCCCCGTACAGTCTCGCACCTTTATGTACAAGGAAGATGCTGAGCGCTGGGTACGCTCCATCGAGCGCGAACTGGACACGTCGGGCTTCATTGATCGTAAGGGAGCGGAGAAGAGCACGCTCGCCGAGATCCTGATCAAGTACAAGGCAGAGGTGACACCTGCCAAGAAGTCCGCCGAGATCGAATCGGTCAAGATCAATGTGCTCCTACGCGACAAGGCGCTTGTCGATCTGAAGATGTCGGCCGTCAGTACTGCGGCTGTCGCTGCGTGGCGAGATCGGCGCCTGAAGAAGGTGTCTGGTTCAACGGTGAACCGAGAGTTTGATGTCCTGTCCACGGTGCTGAACCATGCCCGCCGTGAATGGTCAATCCACGTCGAGAACCCTATCCCTTACGTCAAGCGACCAGAAAAGGCGCGAGCGCGTGACAGACGCTTCTCGCTGGAAGAGGAGCGCTATCTGCTCGAAGCACTGACCGGGGGCGAGCGACAGCAAGATGGAACCTTCACCAAGGGCGCTCGCAACCCTTGGTTGCTTCCACTGGTTCAACTGGCCCTGGAGACCGCTATGCGGCGTGGCGAACTGCTGGCCCTGCAATGGGATCATGTGGACCTCAAACGGCGCACTGCGCACCTTCCTGACACGAAGAACGGGGACGCCAGGACGGTGCCACTATCCACCAAGGCCGTTGCCATCCTCAAATCACTCCCCACTTACGTCAAGCCGCAGGTGGGGAAGCCTGCACCGCACCAAGCGGGCCCAGCCTTTCAGACCACTGCCATGGCCCTGAGAAAGGGCTTTGTTCGTGCCGTGGAACGCGCGCAGCAGCAATACCTTGACGACTGCAAAGCCGCCAAAAAGAAAGCCAAGCCTGGCTTCCTGGCCGATGTCCACTTCCATGACACCCGTCATGAGGCCGCGTCACGCCTGGCCGAGAAGCTGCCAAACCTGATCGAGCTGTCTGCCGTCACGGGGCACCGCGATCTGCGGATGCTCAAGCGGTACTACCACCCTCGCGCGGAAGACCTGGCGAAGAAGCTTGGATAGCAAGGTGCTGTGGACATAGCCTGTGAATATCCCCGGTTGTCCACGCTGAATCACCCCCCCAGTGGTGCGCTGAATCACCCCCCTGCGTCGCTGGTTGTGCACGCTGAATCGCCCCCCTTGACCACGCTGAATCACCCCCCTCCTATACCTGTATGTATTCCTGTATTGAATTCCCTGTATTTTCTAACTGGTAGTGGAGTTCGCGCATCAGTGGACAAGGCGCTCCACCGCCTGTCCCCTACTTGGGCCCTAAGGGGCCAGCACAGACACACTTCGCGCCCTGTCGGGCTTGACCCGAAACCGCTCCGGTTTCAGGGCTTCCCGCGTCGGCTCTTGCCCGACTGGCTGCGGGGGAAGGATCAGCGGGCGTTGCCCTTGACCTCCCCCTGGCCGACAGGCTCTACGCTCCAAGTGCGTCAAGAGTTCGCCTCGACAGGCCCGAGTCCTCGCCTTTGGCTGCGGGCCGCGCCAGCCTGCCGAGGCCGCTACGCGCCCTTGACCCACTTTCCGCTGACAAGGCTGGCCACTGTGGAGCACAGGAAAAAGCGCGGCCCCGGAAAGGGGCCGCAAACATCGCAGGGCGATGCCCGCTCAGGGAGGAAAAGCGGGGGCCTTGTTCAGGCCGACTCCATTATCCATTGAGGTAAATGCTTTGCCTTGAGCCAGATTGAAGCGCCCCGGGTTTCGCGGAGGCCAGTTGGTTTAAGTCAGACGGTCGCGGCCTGACCAGCGCGTTGTTGATGGTAGTTTGCCTCGAACTCAGCAGGCGGGACATTGCCCAGCGGCCCCATCAAACGATGGT
>JACPOH010000036.1 GCA_016185075.1 Aquabacterium sp.
GCTTGGCTGCGCCGAGCTATCGGTGATCGGGCCAGTCAGGGTGCATTGGTTGCAGCGTGAGGTAATTGTTCAGGACGGACTCGCTAGAATGCCCGCGGTGTTTGAGTCATGATTTTCCGGGGGGCGCGTGCTGAAGATTGCAATTATTGGCTGCGGCAAGATTGCGGATGGTCACGTTGAGCAGATCAGGGCCATTGGTCGCGGTGAAGTGGTTGCCGTCTGCGATCGTGAGCCGCTCATGGTGGAGCAGTTGGCCGTCCGGATGGGTATTCCAGGGCGTTTTGTCGACGCGGAGGAAATGCTCCGGGTGTGCAAGCCGGATGTGGTTCACATTGCCACCCCGCCGGAGTCCCACGTGGCATTGGCGTCGATGGCGCTGAACGCCGGGTGCCATGTCTTCGTGGAAAAGCCTTTCGCCTTGACGGCGGCAGACGCCCAGATCATTCTGGATCTGGCCCAGCGGGTCGGCAAGAAAGTCAGCGTCAATTACCTGTACAACTTCGAGCCACCGGGTCTGGAGCTTGAAAAATTGCTGAAACAGGGTGCCCTGGGTGATGTGGTGCATCTGGATACGCTGTATGGCTACAACCTGAACGGTGACTATGGCCTGGCGGTGATGTCGGATCCGGGGCATTGGGTCCACCGATTGCCTGGCAAGCTTTTTCATAACGTGCTGGACCACGTTCTGGCGAAGGTGGTGGCCCATATCGGCGATGACGCCGAGGTCAAGGTGCTGGCGTTCCGCCGTCGTCCCGCATCCGGCAACCCCGTGATCGATGATTTGTCTGATGAGTTGCGCTTCATGTTGCGAAGTGGCGGCACCACGGTGACGGGCTTGATCAGCGCGCACGGTCGCCCGGTGGCGCATGCCTTGCGTGTGGTGGGTACCAAGGACACGGTTGAGCTCGACTACACCGCGCGCACGCTGGTGAAGGCGGTCAACTGGTCGCAACCTAGTTCGCTGGGGCGTCTGTTTCCGGCCTTTGTGCAAGCCAAGGCCTTCTGGCGCAACGGCTGGCGCAACGTCGGCTTGTTCAGACGGCACGAATACCATTATTTCCAGTGCATGCGGGTGCTGCTGAGCCGGTTCTACGACGCGGTCGAGAAGGATGCGGTCGACCCGATTCCCCCTGCACACATCCTGCGCGTATGCCGCGTGATTGATCAGTTGGTGGCGGGCATGGAGGCGCGAGCATGAAGGTTCTGGTAACGGGCGCGGGCGGTTTTCTGGGGCGCCGGATTGTGGACAGCCTGCTTCGGCAGGGCGTGGCCCATGTGCGGGTGCATGTGCGCCAGGCGCCGCCGGCGGGCATGCTTGAAGACCTGAGAGCGCGGTATCCGCAAGCCACCATTGAAGTGGCGCAGGCCAATTTGCTGTCTCGTGGCGCGCTCGCGCCCCTGGTTCAGGGCGTCGACTGCATCGTGCATGCGGCTGCGGGCATGAAGGGGGCCGCGGCGGACATGTTCGCCAACACGGTCCTGACCTCTCGCAACCTGCTGGAGGCGGCCTGCGAGCAGAAGGTGCGTCGCATCGTGCTGATCAGTTCGTTCTCGGTCTATGAGGCGGCCAAGTTGAAAAAGGGCGATGTGCTGTCTGAAACGAGCACGCCGATCGAGGCGGTGGGCGTGGACCGTGGGGCCTACGGTTATGCCAAGACCCGCCAGGAGCACATGTTCAACGAATTCCAGCGCCAGCATGGTTTCGAAGGCGTGATCCTGCGGCCGGGTGTGATCTACGGGCCGGGCGGTGGTGCGCTGTCTTCGCGCGTTGGCATCCGGGCGCTGGGCTTTTTCTTTGCACTGGGTGGCGGTGCCTTGCTGCCGCTGACCTATGTCGAGAACTGCGCAGATGCAGTCGCCCGCGCCGCATTGAGCGCGCCGGCTGGTAGCGCTTTCAGCGTGGTCGACGATGATCTGCCCACTTGCCGCGCCTACCTCAAGCGCTACTGCCGTGAGGTAGAGCCGATGCGCTGTGTGCCCGTGCCGTTCTGGGCGTTTCGCCTGGGGGCCAAGGTGCTGGTCTGGTACCACAAGCGGTCCAAGGGGCAGCTGCCGGCGGTGTTCACAATCGCCTCGCGGTCCCAGCTGGCGCTGAGGGCTTGCTCCAGGGCCTTTTGCAGCACGTCTGCTTGCCTGGGTGGGATCAGGATCCCGTTGCGCTCGTGAAGGATCTCGCGCGTGCCGCCCACATCGGTGGCCACAACGGGGCGACCGCAAGCGAGGCCTTCCACCACGACGTTGGGGTAGCCCTCGGACCAGCTCGGCAGCGTCAGCACGTCGGCCGCGCTGATCCATTCGGCGACCTGCTCGGGGGGCTGGCCTCCGGGAATGCGAACGCGCTTTTGCAGCCCGGCCTGCTCGATCAGGCCAACCAGTTCTGCTTTCATGACACCGTCGCCGATCAAGGCCAGGCTGACCTTGCTGTTGGTTCTCGCCATGGCCTGGAAGGCCTGGATCAACTCGCGCATGCCTTTCGCCTCCACGAAGCGGCCCACGTAGATGATCATCTGTTCGTCCAGCGGGATGCCCAGGCGCTGTCGGATGGCTTGTTGTTCGCGTGGGTGAAACACGCTGGTGTTGAACCCGTTGACGATGGTGTGCACATGATCAGCCGGGGCGCCGAATTCGCGGATGGCGGTCTGGCGCATGGCTTCGCTCACCGTGAGCAAGGCGTCCACGCCTGCGATCGTCTTGCGTGTCATTCGATCGTTGATGCCGGAGCGAACGTGGATATCGGAGCCCAGGGCGCCGACGATGCACGGCACGCCGAGTTTGCGGGCCGTCCGTAATGCAGCGTACCCGTCAGGGTAGACCCAGTAGGCGAGCACCACGTCGGGTTTGAAGGCGGCCACTCGGGGGGTGAGCAGGTGGCTGCTGACATGACCGTTGATGGCCCGAGAGATCAAGGGGAAGACCGGGTAGGTGAAGGTTTCCACATCGATGCCATCGATGCGGTAGTCGGGGCCCACTTGACCGTCCAGAAAACTGCGTGGCGCCACCAGGGGCAGCTTGGGGTAGCGCGATTGTTGAAAGAACACCTTGACCGTGGCGAGCTTGGACAGTGCGCGTGCGGTTTCATGGATGTAGCGCCCTCGGGTCTGGTCATGTGGGACCGGGAGCATGGGGGTGACGAGCGCAATGCGGGTCATGTGAGCCTGGTGCTGAACGGGTTGGGCCAAGTGGGCATCAGATCCTGGAATGGAACCACCGCCTGATCGGCATTTCGAAGTAGGTATAGGACAGATGGGCCAGGGTGGACAGAATCGCCACGGCAATCAGGAAACCCGCCAGCGGCGAATGCGTCCATGCAACGAGCCGAGTTTCCATCGAATAAAGCAGCAATTGATGAAACAGGTAGATGCCGTATGACGCTTGTCCTGCTTTCACGATCAATGGCGCATTGATCAGCCGGGCGAAGAGGCCCCGGTTGTTGTGCGCGACGATGATGATCAGGGGGATCAGCAGCGCGGTGGCAACTGGCTCGATGACGTAGCCCAGGCAGTAGCGGTAATTCAAGTGGTCGTCGTAAGAGCTGGAGACGGACAGGGTCGCGAACAGCGCAATCAACAGCCACGGTTGACGAGCTTGAATCCGTTCGAACCATGCTCGCACCTGAACCTGTCTGAGCAGCACCGCCAGCAGGCAGCCGATCAACAGGTGGTCGGCGCGCATCTCCAGAGCGCGGTAGAGGTAAGCGTCGCTGGCCAGACCCGTCAATTGGGCTGTGCTGCGGTAAAGCCACACGCACAGAACGATGATGACCAGGCATTTTTCGAGCCGTATGCCCGAACGTATCAGGTACACCAGTGCCAGCGGCCAGATGAAGTAAAACTGCTCTTCGACAGCCAGCGACCAGCCGTGCGACAGGAAATGCGTCGGGGCGTCATGGAGGCCTTGGTAATAGTTGAGCCCGTATACCAGCGATGCAGCCACCGCCCCCCAAGGAACGACCTTGTGGGCCACCAGCAGCATGGCCGCACCGAT
>JACPOH010000031.1:0-8021 GCA_016185075.1 Aquabacterium sp.
CACACCCCTCCCGAGACGCTGGCTCAGCCTTTCAAATTGAACGTGCCGGCCCTGGGCGTGTCCCTGCCAGCACGCTTGCTGGGCGAGGCGCGCCCGCGCACCCTGGTGGACTCCCTGGCGAGGCAGACCGCCTTGTGGCTGGCGTGTGGGGCAGGCGTGTTGTTCACTCTTGTGGGCTTGCATGTCTATGTGATGCTGATCTCGACCCGCAGGCGTGCGCGCGAGATGGCCCGAGACATGTCGATGGCACTGCAGCGGACGCAGTCGAGGAACCAGGCCGTGATGGACACGGCGCCGGACGCGATCATCATGACCGACGGGGAGGGGCTCGTACGCTGGTGCAACCAGGCCACCACCAGCATCTTCGGGCGAGACCTCACCCAACTGTCTGACAAGCCCATTGGCGAGATCCTGCCCATCATCGGCGCCCTTGGCGTGGACCAATGGTTTGCCGCGCACGGCTTTTCAAACCGTGTCATCGGCTTCGAAGCGACCGGCGTGCGCGCGGAGGGCACCGCGTTTCCTGTGGCCTTGTCGGCCAGCCGCGTCCAGCTGGAAGGTGAGCTGATCGTCACCTTCATCGTGCGCGACACCACCGATGCCAAGTGGGCCGAGCAGGAGCTGTCCCTGCGCGACCGGGCGCTGGCTTCGTCGGCCGATGGCGTGATCATCATCTCGATGACGCTGCCCAATCAGCCCATCATCTATGTCAACCACGCCTTCGAGCAGATCACGGGCTATGAGGCCGATGAAATCCTGGGGTGTAACAGCCAGCTGCTGCATCGCGATGATGTGAACCAACCGGGGCTGGAGGCCATGCGCGAGGCCATGCGCAAGGGGGAGAGCTGCAAGGTCATCGTGCGCAACTACCGCAAGAACGGCAGCATGTTCTATTGCGATCAGGCCATCTCGCCGGTGCTCAGCCCGGAGGGCTTGCTCACGCACTATGTGGGCGTTCAGACCGACATCACGCAGCGCATCGAGGCCGAGCAGGTCTTGAGCTTGCGCACGGAGCGGCTCAACGCGGTGTTCGACCTCAGCCCCGATGGCTTCGTCGTGCTGGACAGGCGCGGAGAGGTGAGCATCGTGAACCCGGCCTTCGAACGCATGACGGGGCTGAATGCCGGTGACCTGGTGGGCCAATCGCTGGCAGCCTTCGATGAGGTCCTGATGGCGCGTTGCAAGTCCAGCGAGATGGACCAGGGTGGTGCGAATGCGGTGCTGCTGGGCCAGACGGCCGATGGTGAAAGCGGCAACGGTGCCTTCACGCAGTTGCTGCACCTGCACACCCCCACGGCGCGAACACTGGTCAGGCGGATCCGGCATGGTTCGCACGACAACGAGACGGTCATGTACTTCCGGGACATCACCCACGAGCTGGAGGTCGATCGCATGAAGAGCGAGTTTCTGGCCATGGCAGCGCATGAGTTGCGCACACCCATGGTCAGCATCTTCGGCTTCACCGAGTTGCTGCTCAAGCGGCCCTTCAGCGATGAGCGTCGCAAGGACATGCTGGGCACCATCCATCGTCAAGCCAGCATCCTGATCAACCTCGTCAACGAGCTGCTTGACCTGGCGCGGATCGAGGCGCGTCGCGGCAAGGACTTCAATCGCCGGTTGCAGCCGATCGGGCCCATCATCAAGCAGGCGATGGAAGGCCTGAGGGTGCCAGGGGATGAGCGCAAGGTCCGTGTGAGCATGGAGAACCCCAACACGCAGGTCTGGGCGGACACGGACAAACTGGGGCAGGCCGTGCTCAATGTGCTGTCCAACGCCTACAAGTACTCGCCAGGTGGTGGCGAGATCCATTTGCGTGTCATGGGGGATGAAGCGACACAGCAGCTGATCATCGAGGTGCAGGACCACGGCATCGGCATGACCCGTGAGCAGCTCGAACGCGTGTTCGAGCGCTTCTTCCGCGCCGACCCATCGGGCAATATCCCCGGGACCGGATTGGGCATGAGCCTGGTCAAGGAAATTGTTGGCCTGCACCAGGGCACCGTGCAGGTACTCAGCGAGTTCGGTGCGGGCACCACGGTTCGCATTGCGCTGCCTGCGCGGATGACGGTGCACGAAGCCGCCACCCAGCCTGTGCCGGCGCCCCCCGACTCCAGGGGGGCAGAGCAAGACAGCAAGGTAAGCACCGGCTGATTTCGTCTGCAACTTGCCTCAAGATGCGGCTGCCTGTGGCAAGGAGGGGCGGCAGGCGCCCCACGAGAGACGGAGTTCGCAGTGAGTGACAAGCCTGTTGCAGCCTCTGGGCTGGTTTGGCGCTGGGTGGTGCTGGGTGTGTATGTGTCGATCCTGATCGGGTTGGCCGTGCTCTGGCAGCAACCCGACATGCGCCACTGGCTTGATCCGCAATCGCTCAGCGAGCAGGGGCGGCGTTTGCTGGCCACGCCTCTGGGGCCGCTGGCGGTGATGGGCGGCTATGTTCTGGCGGTGTTGCTGGGCGTGCCGGTGCTGGTGCTGATCATGGTCGGCGCGCTGGTGTTCACACCCTGGCCTGGCATGGCTTACGCCCTGTTGGGCATGGTGGCGGGTGCCACCGTGACCTATGGGATCGGCCGCTACACCGGCGCGCAGACCATGGACCGCTGGACCAAGGGGCGTCTGGCGCTGCTGTCCCGCCACCTTCAGCGACGCGGGCTGCTCACGATGATGGCTGTGCGTGTGATGCCGGTGGCGCCTTTCATCATGGTCAACATGGTGGCCGGGGCCTTGCGTGTTCGCTTGCGTGACTACGTGCTGGGGACCTTCTTCGGGCTCCTGCCTGGCACGGTGATGATCTCCCTGTTCATGGACCGCCTGGCCGAGGCATGGAAGGCGCCTGGCGCTAGCAGCTACGCGGCACTGGCTGCATGCGTGGTTCTGCTGATCGTTGTTTTTTGGCGGGTCCGAAAAAGACTGTTGAGAGCGGGCTGAACGCGGCGCGAGCAGCGGGTTTTCACGGCGATTCAAGGGGCTGAGGCCCCTTTTTTGTCGCTTTCTGCATAGTCGCGAACGGTTCCCTTGGGGCTGTCACTTAAGGGGTTTCCTCGCCCTTCATTAGGGTGGTTCGGGCGGTCATGCGCTTGGCTTGTTGGGCCAGTCGAGCCCTTGTAACAAGGCCTGATGATTCGCTCACGCCGTAGCCAGTTTGTCGCGGTTTCGATGCCGACGTCGCATCGGACCAACCCGACGGATTGATCACCTCGAAGGTTGCATGAGCTGGTCGGCGAGAGACATCTCTGACACATACATACCTGGAGTTCTACATGCAAGCTTTCAAACTGTCCGTCATCGCCCTGGCTCTGACCGCCGTGGCCGCTTCCGCTTCCGCCATGTCGTCCATCGACGACGCAGCCCTGAGCCAAGTCAGCGGCCAGGACGGCGTGTCGATCGCTGGTGACCTGAACATCAACATCGGTTCGTTCCAATACGGTGATGACGTCGGTAACGGCGGCGGTACCGTGTCGTTCAACAACATCGGCATCAAGGGCATGTTCGTGATGACCGTGGACATCCTGAACAAGGCGTCCTTCGTGTCGACCGTGGCCAACTCCATCGGCGCACGCCTGGGTTACACCCAAGCTGACGCCACCAGCGCAGCCGGCTACATCGGCGGCGTGGTGCCTGCCCCCACGGCCAATGGCGCTGTGATCGCCGGCGAACTGCAAAAGCTGACGACCGCCACGTATGACGCCTTCGGCGCTGCCACCGGCGACGCCATCTACGCTGGTTCCGACGTTGTGCAATTCGCCTTCCCCAACGCCAAGCTGAACTCCGCTCTGACCCCCAGCATCACCGTGGGTTCGATCAAGATGGGCAACAGCAACGCGTCGTTCGGCTCGTTCGCCATCAACAACATCGACATGCAAGGCACCAAGGTCTGGATGTGGGCTCACTGATCCTGAGCTGATCAGGATCGCCTGAACCGGCGCCCGCGAGGCGCCGATATGGCGCGCCAGGTCAATGCACACAACCCCCGTGGACTCGGTCCTCGGGGGTTGTTTCGTCTCCGGGGTCCGAAAAACGTGAGGTTCATCACACCGTTTTTGTCAAACGAAATCTGAATTCAAAAGTGTCTGAATGAAACATAAAAATGCGGGTTATCCCTGTATTTATGTTGCAATGTCTCTGCAACCATCCGAGACCTTTCGGGGTAGCAGTCTCCAAACCTGAAGGGTCTTGCCATGGCCGTCAAACCATTCACCTTGTCGCAAATCGCCTGGTATCGAACCATGAGCGATGCCTTTCGTCAGCGCGGCCTGGATGCCGACGAGCTGCTGAGCAAGTGTGGCGTGACGCTGGGCTCCACCGATGAGATGGACGTGAACCACCTGTCGGACTTGTTTTCGGCCATGTGGGAGTTGGCCGTGGCGATGACGGGTGACCCCAGCATTGGTCTGACGAGGGTGGTGCACCCGCTGGCGGCCTTCGGTGTCGTGTCGCACATGCTGTTGTCGTCCACCAATGTGCTGGCGGCTGCCAAATGTCTGGCGCGCTTCGCGGCGCTTGTGTCGCCCACGTTTACCATGGATGTCACACGGGAAGACAAGCACTACGCCGTGTAATTTTCGATTTCCGGAGGGCGCCGGCCTGTGCCCATGCAGCGCTTCGATTTCCTGGCTTCCGTGTTTCTGGCGGGGGCGCAGTGGATCACGGGCAAGCGCCTGGTGCCCATCGTCATGCATGTGCCGTTTCCCGAGCCGGCTGACGCTTCGCCATGGCGTGAGGCCTATGGCTGCCCCATCGTGTTCAACGCGAGTTCGTTCAGGGGCGAGTTCCACATCGCCGATTTCGAGCAGCCTATCCCGACGGGGGATCCGACGATTGCAGACATGTGCGTGCGCATGACGGAGCAGGCGGCGCAAGACATGGGTGATCACTTCACGGGCAAGGTGCGTCAGGTGCTGACCCGCATCCTGCACAAGGGTGATCCGCGACGGGAACAAGTGGCCGAGATGTTGTGCGTCAGCGAGCGGACCTTGCAGCGCCGATTGAGTGAGGAAGGCACCAGCTTCGCCGAACTGGTGGATGCCGTGCGGCGTGAACGGGCCGAGCGCATGCTGGCCAGAGGCTTTCTGAGCGTGACGGAGATGGCGTGTGAACTGGGCTTCTCGGACCCGAGCAATTTCTACCGCGCCTGCAAGCGCTGGTTCGGCCTGTCTCCCAGTTCGTTGCGCGTGACGCAATAAGCGGGTGGTGCCGTGCCGTACTAGTACCTAAGGGGTTTCCTCGCCCTGCATGCGGGTGGTCTGTGTGGTCATGCGCTTGGCCGCAGTGGTCAAGGCGAATTGGCGGCGCTTCGCGATGATGCGTCAGCGTTTCAAACAAGAGCCACTTCATTGCACAGGGACGTCAAGCAATAGAGATCGGCGATCTGATCAATCGTCGATGAGGTTTTGAAACGCACAAGCAAGCCTCACACATATACATCTGGAGTTTTCATGCAAGCATTCAAGCTTTCCTTCGTCGCCCTGGCTCTGACCGCCGTGGCCGCTTCCGCCTCTGCCATGTCGTCCATCGACGACGCAGCCCTGAGCCAGGTCAGCGGCCAGGACGGCGTGTCGATCGCTGGTGACCTGAACATCAACATCGGTTCGTTCAAGTACACCGACACCGATTCCACCGGTGGTTCCGTGTCGTTCAACAACATCGGCATCAAGGGCATGTTCGTGATGACCGTGGACATCCTGAACAAGGCCTCCTTCGTTCAGACCGTGTCGAACTCGATCGGTGCACGCCTGGGTTACGCCCAAGCTGACGCCACCGGCGCTGCTGGCGCGGCTGCTGCCATCGCTGGCGGCACGGCTCCTGCCACCGCCATCGCTGCTGCCGCCACGGCCACCGGCGGTTCGCCTGCTGCCATCGGTGCCATCGCCACCGAACTGGGCAAGCTGACGGCCAACACGTTTGACGCCTTCGGTGCTCAAACCGGCGACGCCATCTACGCTGGTTCCGACGTTGTGCAATTCGCTTTCCCCAACGCCAAGCTGAACCCCGCTCTGACCCCCAGCATCACCGTGGGTTCGATCAAGATGGGCAACAGCAACGCGTCGTTCGGCTCGTTCGCCATCAACAACATCGACATGCAAGGCACCAAGGTCTGGATGTGGGCCCACTGATCGGTTGACACCGATGGGCTCGCGTCAAGCGGGCCCGCTCTCTCCGCTTGAGTTGAACAGCAAATCCGCCGTGGCATCCACGGCGGGTTTGTTTGTGAAGCCCGATTTTCTGAAAAACCTTTTCAGATCCTGACGACCTCTTTCACCCGCAGCCAACATGAACAGGACATCTCGCTGGATGCCACTGCTGTGCCTGAGCCTCGCGCTGACGGGGGCGCCGCATGCGCATGCGCAAGGCAAGCCGATTGCTGATGAAGAGCTGTCGGACGTCTGGGGGCAGGCCTTGTTCTCGCTGACCAACACCAGCGACGGCACCTACGATTTTTCCCGCATCACCCTGAACGCGGACATCAAGCTCAATGCCAACCTCGGCGGTCTCCGCCTGGGCGAGTACACCAGCTCGATCCGCAATGGCACGGGCGCCGACATCGACATCGGCAAGCTGCAGTTCGGGCGCACCGATGGCACCCTGGCGCAGCGCACGGTGGCGGTCACTGACCCCTATATCGAGTTTGTCTACCGCAATGTGGCCAACTCGGCCACACGCGAGGTCGTGGGCATGCGCCTGGGCTTTGGCGGTATCCAGGGTGACATCGGACTGCAGATGAATGCCGTGAGCGGCTCCTTGCTGATCGACGCCGGCAGCAGCGGCTCCGTGGACTCACGCAATGACACGCTGGGCGGCAAGCGCTGGGATGGCAGTGCAGCCACTTGCACCAATCCGGCAGCCTGCCAGATTCCCCTGTCGCAGATCGGCGGCGTGACGGCAGGCAATGCCAGCGGCGCCAGCCGCGACTTCTTCTTGTCGGTGCTCAAGAGCGCCGTGACCTTCCCGACGAATGCGGCCACTGGCCTGCCGACGGACACGGCCATGGCGGGCTTCTGGCTGAACTGGCGTGATCGCCTGTCAGCCTTGAACACCACAGGCGCCGTGCCTGCCAACGTGGGCAGGAAGTGAGGAGGGGCCCATGAACACACGCTTCTTCTGCATGGCACTGGCGGTGTGCCTCCTGGCTACTGCGTCGGCTCATGGCAGCAGCATGAGCTTGGCCCGGGAGCTGGAAGACGAAGCCCTGTCTCAGGTGAGCGGGCAAGACGGTCTGGCCTTCAACCTGCGTGGCTTTGCCATGGGCGGCCCGCTGACATTGACCTATACCAGCCCGGACGAAGGCAATCCGAGCCTTTGGTTCGGCAACCTGTACCTCTCGCGTTCAGATGACCTGGACGCCACGTTCACCGACCCCTATCGGCTCAACATCTATGGCCGCCCGGGCATGGCCGATGTGATCGAGTTGAGCAACCCGCTCAATGCCAACAGCCTGTTGAAGTGGCAGTTCGCGGCCGACTTCGGCGTCAATGCCAATGGCACAGCCTTCAATGCCGGCACCTTGATCCTGCAGGACCTGGTCTTTCAAGGTGGCGGATTGAGCATCACCACGCCGGCGGATCCCAACGTGCAGGGCGTTGCTTTTGGTCTGGCGCTGCACGTCGATATCGGCAACCTGATCATCCGTCCGCGTGGCGCGGACGACATCAGCGTGGCCAACCCCGATACGGTGGCCGAGCAGCTCAGCATCTCGGGCATCCATCTGTCTGGTGCCAATGGCGGTGCCTGGGCACTGGCCGATGTCACCACGCAGCCCGGCATCCTCAATGCCATTACGGAGAACGGCCAGTCTTACCTGCATCTGGGCATCGATTGGAGTTCCAGCCCGAATGGCGCCCCTGTGGGTAGCCTGGTGATCGACAACATCAGCTTCAAGAGCGATGTCACCGGCAACCTGAACCTGGGGTCCAGCCGCATCAACACCATCCAGCTCCAGTACCTGGACGTGAAGTTCCGTTGAGGTGTGGCGATGTTGAGCTCGTTTGTTCGTCTGTGTCGTCTCGCCTTGTCGTCTGGCCTTGTGC
>JACPOH010000031.1:8052-21135 GCA_016185075.1 Aquabacterium sp.
GGTCTGCCTGCCGTTCGCCGCCATGGCCGCGCCCGAGCCGCTGGATGATCAGGCGATGGCCAGCGTCAGCGGGCAGGATGGCATCGGCTTTGCCGTGCACCTGGAGATGAACTCGGCCCTGCTCAATGGCGCCGTGATGAACAGCCGCCTGTTGGCGGGCTTCACCGTCGACAACGTGACCACGTATGCCGTGGCGCTCAATGTGGGCGGGATCATCGACATGTACGCCATGACGCTCAACCTGCGCAGCAGGCCGGATGGTGGCGACTACATCGACATCGGCTTGCCCTTCTTCGTGGGCGTCAGCCAGTTCGGCTTCCGTGCACTGGGTGTGCAGACCGACCCCACCGCACCCATCACCCGCAACTACGGGCAGCTGTTGCTGGACGGTCATGCCGCCATGCGCGGCCATGTCTATCTCTGGGCGCAGTGAAGCGTCGGCCACAAATCCACACGAACAGGACGATTCGCCATGTTGCCCATGCTGCTCGGAATCATTGCCAGTGCGATCGGCGGATCGGCGGGCACCACGATTCACCCACCTGAAGAGCGCCCCAAGGGGGAGTTCGAATTGCCCATGGCCAGCGTGGGCGGCGGCGTGTCGCCTCAGTCGGTCACCATCAAGCCCTACTCGGAGTTCAAGTTCGAGAACATCGTGCACCAGGCGTATGACTACAGCTGTGGCTCGGCCGCACTGGTCACGGTCATCAACAACTACCTGGGCATCAAGGTGACCGAGCAGCAGGCCATGGAGGGCATGCTGGCACACGGCGAGAAAGAAAAGATCGTCGAGCGGCGTGGGTTTTCGCTGCTCGACATGAAGCGCTACGTGGCCTCGCTCGGTGCCAAGGGCGCGGGTTTCCGCGCCGAGATGTCCGATCTGGAAACCTTGACCCAGCCTGCCATCGTGCCCATCGATTACGCGGGCTTCAAGCACTTCGTGGTGTTCCGTGGCATCCGTGATGGCCGTGTCTTCATCGCCGACCCATCGGCCGGCCACATCGTGTTCTCGGTCGAGCAGTTCGCCAAATTGTGGGACCGAGGCACCCTGTTCCTGCTGACCCTGCCCGAGTCCATGGGCAAGCCCCTGACCAAGCTGGCCTTGAGCGATCGTGAACTCGGTGTCATCGACAACGATTCCGTTCGCAAGGGCACCGTGCTGGCCATCCCCGACCATGCTGATGCGCTGCGCAATGCCGTGCAGTCGGGCATGGGTGTTTTCAATCTGCGCAAGTTCTGATCATGCTGTACCTCTCCACCACCTCTGCTCTCGTTCGTTCCGGCTTGCGCGCCACCGCGATGGCCGCTTTGTGCCTTTCAGCCTCCCTCGCCTGGGCCGAGGAGAAAGCGCCATCGGGCGACGCAGCCCGTGAGGCGCTTGGCAAGCAGGAGGGCGATGTGGACCAGGCCGCCTTGCTCACGCAGACGCTGACCGCTTCAGACAAGCAGTACTCCCTGCTCAAGAAGGGCAAGTGGGCGGCCACGTATGACCTGAGCTATGCCTACACGGGCCAGCAGCAGATCGATGCCAAGTTCACCGACAGCACGCTGACACTGTTCAAAATCGAGAACACCCGCTCGCACACGATCACCAACACCTTCTCGGTGGACTATGGCTTGCGCGACAACCTCACAGGCAACGTCTCCTTGCCGATTGTCAGCAAATACTCCGAGTCGACGACTTTCTCCGGCCTGTCGCATGGCTTTGGCGACCTGCAGGCCTGTGTGCGTTGGCAGCCTTTCGAGATGCGCCGTGATGCGGCCAGCTTCACCACCAGCGCCTCTGTGCGACTGCCGACCGGCCGCAGCCCCTTCCGCACCATCAGTGGTCAGAATCTGGCCACGGGCTCGGGCACCGCAGGCCTGACCCTGGGCGTGAACTCGTCCAAGATCATCGATCCCATTGCCTTGTTCGGTTCGGCCAGCCTGGGTCTGAGCGCACCGGCGCGTCACCTCAACCAGGAGCGTGATGGTGTCACCCTGGTGGCCGTGCACCCCGGCCCGACCGTGACGGTGGGGGGCGGCTTCGCGTATGCGCTGTCGTATGACGTGTCGACCACCATGTCCCTGCAGGAGTCGCTGTCCTTCCCCTCCAAGCTGGTGTTTGCCGATGGCCAGACCTCGCGCACCAGCGTGCAGACATCGGGCATGTTCAACATCGGTCTGGGCGTGCGCACCGCGCCGCAGTACACGGTCAACATGACCCTGGGCGTCGGCCTGACCAGCGACTCGCCTGACTTCACGCTCGGCATGAACCTGCCTTTGAGCTTCTGAGCGAGTCGAGGCCTGCATCATGAACATGGCGCTCGCCAGGGGTAAAGCCTTGCCTGCACGCTGGCTGTGCGGGCTGCTGGGCGTGGCCTGGCTGGGCGCATCACACGCGGCCCTGACAGACAACCTGGGCACCAGTGTCAAGGCCATGTCCATGGGCAACGCCGTGACGGCCGACCCACCGGGGGTGGACTCCATTCACTTCAACCCGGCCGGTCTCAGCCGCCTGGAAGGCAACGTCAAGCAGGACAACTTCTTCGGTGCGTCCATCCGCATCAAGGCCAACTTCCACCAGCCGGATGGCTTTGACATCGGTGACTGGAAGCAGGACCCTCTGGCCGGCAGCACCAGCGGCCCCGTGCGGCAGAAGATCTACTTGCCAGGCATTGGTTTGCCGAAATGGTCGCTGCCTGCCGCCATGGGCGCGGGCATGGGGTTCAGCTTCAACCGGCCTGGCTCTCCCTGGACATTTGCCACCGCCGCCTATGTGCCGCAGGCCGTGGGTGTGGACCGCAGCTCGGACCCCAATGACCCGACGCGCTTCGATGGGCGCTCGGTGACCTTGCAGCGCCTCGTCTACCTCTCGCCGTCGGTGGCCTACAAGGTCAATGACACCTTGAGCGTGGGCCTGGCCGTGCCCATTGCCCATCAGAGCTTTGCGCTGGACACCGACATGCGCTTTCCCAACAAGCTGCTGGGCATCATCGGCAAGCTGCAGGACGCCTGGTGCGGCGATGGCGGCAACCCTCTGGACGAGTTCGGGTTTGGCTTGTGTGGCGGCGGCAAGGAAGGGCGGCTGAGGCCGTTCAACCGTGCGGGCACGATGAAGTTCGACATGACCGCGCCGCTGGACCCGACCTACAACGTGGGCCTGCTGTGGGAGCCCAAGGACTGGTTTGCCTTCGGTGCGGTGTACCAATCGGGCAGCAAGACCACGCTGACGGGCCGCTACACCTTCATGGCCGACCCCATGTTTCCCAGGTTCGTGCAAGGCATGTACGGCAGCTTGCTGGGGCCGGTGGTGGCCTCCATGTTCGGCTTCTTCCCGGCGCGCCTGCAGGCCGGCATCAAGCTCAAGCCCTTCAGCCGCTTGCAGCTCAACATGGACGCCATGTACACCGACTGGAGCAAGTGGGACAAGCTGGAGATCCAGTTCGACCGCCAGGTGGCACTGCTTCAGATGGCGCGCATCTTTGGTCAATCGGATGCCTCCAAGCTGGTGATCCCGCGCAACTACCGCGACCCCATCCACTTCGGATTCGGCCTGGAGCTGGGCGTCACGCGTGGCTTCAAGCTGCGCTATGGCTATGAGCCCCGCAAGACCTCGGTGCCTCAGTCTGCTTTCGACCTGATTGCCCCCTTGCCCACGATGACCGTGCGCAGCCTGGGTGCCGGCTACGAAAGCCCGTCCGGGCTCAAGATCGATGCGACCTACAGCTACGCCAAGGGCCGCTACAACATCCCGGCCGATACCAGCTGCAGCCTCAACTGCACCAACTTCTTCAACGTCATCTACAACCCCTATGCGGGGCTCGATGTTTCTGGCTCCATCACCGTCCGTTATGGCGGCATGTCCATCGCCAAACCGTTCTGAGTAGTGCCATGTCCTTTGTTCGCTCCTATCCTCGCCTGAACCAGTTGACCGCCGCGCTGTGCCTGTCTGCGTGTGCATTGGCGCCCGCCTGGGGGCAGGCAACGGATGCCCAGGCCAAGCGCATCGAACGCGTGCTGGCCGTCTGGCATCCCGACGATGTCGTGGTCGTCATGGTGCAGCGCCCGGCCGCCAGCGCCATGCAGCAGGCACGCATCGCCTTGCAAGGGCGGGTATCGGCCGAGAAGCGCGATGCCACACTCAAGGATATTGCCGTCGACATCCAGAAGTACGTCGATGAGGCCACCCCCATCGCGCGTGATACCGCCAGGAAGCAGATGGCCAACACCGTGGTGCCTCTGCTGCAGCAGCAGTTCACCGAAGACGAACTCAGGCAGCTGGTGGCCTTGCTGGAGTCGCCCTTGAAGAAGAAGTTCGAACAACTGATCCCTCAGATGGAACGTGCGCTGGGTGAGAAGGTAGCCGCAGAAAGCCACGCACAGATCGACCCCAAGATGCAGGCCATGACCCAGGCCGTGGGCATGAAGCTGCGTGCCGCGACGGTGGCACCATGAGGCCGGCTCGCCAAGGGGTGCGCGGCCTGCTGTGGATGGCCGTGCTCCTCTCCAGTTTGCTGAGTGCGTGCGGTGGCGGCGGCGGCTCGGCCAATGGCGTCAGCTCCAGCCCGTCTTCAGGTTCGGACAGCTCGCACGCGGCCTTCACGCTCGGGCTGTCCGGTGGCGCCTACCGTGATGTGAACCATGTGTGGGTCACGGTGGGTAGCGTGGCCCTGCACCCGCAAGCCTCGCAAGCCTGGTCCAGCACCGACCGGAGCTGGACCGTGCTGAAGCTCAAGACGCCGGTGGTCATTGACCTGGCCGTACCCGACACGGCTCAGGGCAATGTGACACCCATCTTCAACGGGCTCAGTGTGCCGGCGGGCACGTACGGGCAGATCCGCGTCTTCCCGCTGGCGCATGATGCCCCCCTCGACGAAGCCGCATCCGCCAAGGGCCTGAGCTACAACGCCCAGGTCAACTACAAGGATGCGGGCGGTGTGACACGTACCGTGCCCCTGGAGTTGCCCGCGCCTGAACTGGGCTGGCGCTTGCCCGGTTCATTCAACATGGCCGCCAACAGTGGCAGCTACGTGGTGATGGGCGCCGACCTGCTGCAGAGCCTGGTGCGCATCAGCTCGCCCGACGGCGTCGACCACTTCAGCTTCCGGCCCAGTCTGCGCAGCTATGACATGGCCACCAGCGGCGCCATCATTGGCCAGATCGACCCTGCGCTCATTTGCGGCGGGGCTTCCGCGCCGGCCGCGCCTTCTTGCGCCGAGGACATCGTTGTCAGTGCGCAAAGCCTGTCGGCGGATGGCCAACGTCACGTCAGTGTCCGCCAGTATCGCTTGAGCGGCACCAGCGGTGGCTTTGCGCTGTACCCCTTGCCGTCGGACACGCGTTACGACGTGGTGATCACCGGGCGGCACATGCAGACCATGGTGATCACGGACGTGGCCGTCTCGTCGTTCAGCGTGCTGGTCACCCTGGAGTGGACGACCCTGGGCAACAGCGCCAACCCCATCCGACCGGTGATCACGCCGGGTGCCTCACGCAGCGTGAACCTGGCCTCGCCGGTGTCGCCGGCTGGCAGCCAGTTGTACGTCGGTCAGACCCTGGGTAGCGTGGCGCAGCCTTATGAGGTGGCCTTGTCGAACGTGGACGTGCTCAGCGGCACGCTCGCCCAGCCCCTGGTCTTGCCACAAGGGCCGGTGAGTGTGGCGCCGTATGTCGCGCCCACCACCAACGCGGGCACCGGCGTCACCACCTATCCACCCCTGGTGTTTGCCGACACCACGCCGCAAGAAGGCAGTCAGTCCTTCAGCGTGCAGGCCTTGGGGACAGCGTATGACGACCCTGGCGCGCGCAGTGTGCAGACACCGCCACTCGGTGTGAACAGCACCTTCGGTGTGGCCGACCCGGTGCGTCAGTCGGCCTTGGGCATCGGGCAGATTCAAGTGACCCTGACGGGGACGCTCTCCTCGGTGTACGACGGCGCGCAGTTGCTGGTGTCGGATGTCAATGGGGTGGTGGCCACGCGTACCGTGACAGGCAGTGGCAGCGTCGTCGTCAACGTGCCAGCTGGTAGCCAGGCCGCTGCCCTGGGTGGCACCGCCGTCTATGCCGTGGCCTTGCGGGCAGCGGGGCATACGGGTGCCTTGCGCTGGGTGCGCGCCAGCGCGGTGGTGGACATGCGCAACAGCGCCAGCGCCGCCTTGACGCTGGCCTTGCCTTGAGCCCGACGCGCCGGGCTGGCGCCGCGTCAGCGGTTATTGTGTGGCAAGGTCGGCAAGCCGAAGAAGGGCAGACCGATCGGTGCCAGGGCGGCCACCGGCGTCAGGGCGATCAAGGTGCCGCCCACTTGCGCTGCTGCGCTCACGGTGTTGACCGCCATGGCGGCGGTGCGAGGCCCGACGTTGGTTTGCCATTCCAGTGCGGCCAGCATGGCAGCGTTGTTTTTGGTGGCATCAATCGGGCGGCGTTGTTCCTCGCCTGAGCGTTTCAGCTTGCCAAGGCCCAGCTGGCGCAAGGTGTCGTCATCGATGCCGGCACCATGAACCTGATTGAGGTCCTGGTCATCGAGGGCCACCATCTGCGAAGGCGCCACCTGTGTGGAGGCTGCGCGGTAGGGCTCGGCCAGCGCGTTCGATGTGGTGATGGTGGCGGCCATGGCCACGATGGTGCTCAATCCCCAAGCCTTGCGCATGCACAACTCCTCGACAGGTACGGGCTTTGCGCGACATGCGCAGCCCTGCTGTGAGAGCTATCGGAGTTGGGTTGGCGTGATTGAGCCCGCTGCAGCACCCAGCACAAAGCTGCGTGACCAATCGACGGAAAAGCAGCTTAAGCAGGGGGCTGTTGTGGCGATGGGCTTGACTTGCGCGTGCGGGTTGAGCCAAGCCAGACGGCATGGGTTGCTTGCATCCACAGGCAAAGAAAAAAGGCGGTGGCGACCACGTCGCACCGCCTTCAGGCAAGGGAGCCTACAGGGCTCAGGGCTGGTATTCCAGCAGGTCCAGCGGGTTACCCGGGGCAATGCTGGCGCAGTTGTTCGGCACGGGCTTGCCAGCAAAACGGTCGTCGATCCAGGCCGTGGCAGCGGGCAGCCAGTTGGCGATGGTCAGGAAGTGGCTGGTGCCGTATTCCTTGTGCTGGATCTTCACGCCCTTGGCGCAGTATTGGCGGGCCAGCGTGCGCACGTCGCCTGCCAGCATCACGCCATCACCTTTACCCCAGATCGGCGAAGGCTGCGTGCCTTCCCAGATGCCACCGGTGCCTTGACCGATCTGCAGCGGGATGGTGGGCGTGCCGCCCGTGCCCATGACGACCTTGTTCACGGCGTTCACGTATTCAAGCAGCTTGCGGCGATCCTGGTACTCGGGCACGACCAGGTCCTTCCAGGTGACCTTGCTGTACTGGCCGAGCACGTAGGCGATCGACGCCTTCTGGATCCGGTTGTAGACCTCGATGCCACGGGGCGTCAGGTACTTCTGGATGTCGATGCCATACGAACGTGACACGCCGATCACCGCCATGGGCATCACGCCGCCCCAGATGGGCGCGCCTTCGATGTAGGTCAGGTTGTGCTCGGGGTTGACCAGAACGCCGCCGAAGGTGGCGCCAATCAGTTTGGTGTTGACGTCAGGGGCGTAGGTCGGGGCCAGCTCGGCGGCCCACTCGGTGGCGATGGCACCACCGGAATAGCCCATCAACGCGACCTTGGCGTTGCCACTCAGGCCAATCTGGGGTGAATTGAAGGCGGCGCGGATCGCATCCAGCGTGTTGTAGCCGTATTCGGGGCCGGCTGCGAAGTTGGCCTTCTGGCCTTCCGTGTCCGTGACGATGACGGTGTAGCCGTTCTTGACGTAAGACCCGAACAGCGCCGTTTCAACCGCGGGGAGCAGGTCTGGCAGACGCTTGCCGCCAGCGAAGGCGCGCGAAGGCGAGTCTTCGGGGTTCAGCGAGTCATAGAAGGACTGGTAAGAGACGACCTTGTTCTTGTTGGGGCAAGCGGATGCCGTCGTGCAACTTGGCGAGAAGATGGTGGTGACGTTCGCTGCGGCGCGCTGCTGGGCGTCGGTCGAGCGGTAGACGATCTGGGTGGCCTTGTACGAGGTCTTGAGGCCTGCGACATAGACCGAAATCGTGCGGGATTTCAGGACAGTGCCAGGCGCAATGTCGGCCAGCGGGGTGCTGTCCGTGTACTCGTAGAAGGGGTCGGGTGTGGTCGCCGCGCTGGCGATGCTTGGCACCAGGAGTGCGGCTGCTGCGGTCTGCACAGCGGTGTGCAGCAGGCGTTGGGTGCTCAGGAGGAATGGCATCAAAGTCTCCTCGTCTAGTGATTTCGCAAATCGCGCCAGTGGTAGGGCGATAAGGCGTCATGGTGCGCATGACGTCACATCTCAACTGTCGAGGAGTCGACATTCCGGGGGTTTGCGATGAAGGTGCTTTCCCGGAATGCCATTCGCGACAAAGGCCGTGCTCAGGGGGCGTACACGAGCGGTGCCAGCGAATTGCCGGGGGCGATGCTGGCGCAGTTGTCGGGCGCAGGTTTGCCCGCGAAGCGGTCGTCGATCCAGGCTGTCGCGCCGGGCAGCCAGCTGATCATGGTCACGAAGTGGCTCGAACCGTATTCCTTGTGCTGGATCTTCACGCCTTGGCTGCAGTACTGGCGGGCCAGTCCGCGCACGTCGGCGGCCAGCATCACGCCATCACCAGCCCCCCAGATCGGAGACGGTTTGGTCCCTTCCCAGACCCCGCCGGTGCCTTGGCCGATCTGCAGCGGAATCGTGGGCGTGCCACCCGTGCCCATGATGACCTTGTTCGCGGCCTCAACGTAGTCGCGGATCTTGGTGCGGTCCTGGTACTCGGGCTTGACCAGGGAGTTCCAGGTCACGCCGGGGTACTGAAGCAGCACGTAGGCGATCGACGCGTTCTTCATCTTGTCGAAAACGGCCAGGCCCTTGTCCGACAGGTACTTGCTCATGTCGATGTTGTACGAGCGCGCAATGCCAATGGCCGCCATCGGCAGCACGCCAGCCCACATGGGGGTGCCCTCGACGTAGCTCAGGTTGTGCTCGGGGCTGACCAGCGTGCCACCAAAGGCCGCACCAATCAGGTTGCCGTTCACGTCGGGGGCGTAACTGGGCGCCAGTTCGGCGGCCCACTCCGTGGCGATGGCGCCACCCGAGTAACCGAGCAAGGCGACCTTGGCATTGCGGGACAGGCCAATGGCCGGGGCGTTGAGGGCTGCGCGGATCGCGTCCAGCGTGTTGTAGCCGTATTCCGGCCCAGCTGCAAAGTCTGCTTTCTGGCCTTCGGTGTCGGTCACGATGACGGTGTAGCCGTTTTTCACGTAGGTACCGAACAGGGTTGACTCGAAGCCCGGTACCACATCCGGCAGCCGTGTGCCGCCCGCAAAGGCGCGTGAAGGTGAGTCCTCGGGATTCAGCGAGTCATAGAACGACTGGTAGGACAGCACCTTGTTCTTGTTGGGGCAGGCCGATGCCGTTGCGCAGTCGGGCGTGAAGATGGTGGTGACGTTCGCCGTGGCTTGCTGCATCGCGTCAGTCGAGCGGTACACGATCTGGGTGGCCTTGTACGAGGTCTTCAGACCCGCGATGTAGGCGGAGATGGTGCGGGTCTTGAGGACTGTGCCGGGAGCGATGTTGGCCAGCGGCGTGCTGCCCGTGTACTGGTAGAAGGGATCGGGCGTGGTGGCGGCGCTGGCCAAGGTGGGCACCATGATGGCGGCCACGGCGGTTTGGATGGCGTGGTGCAGAAGGCGCTGCGTGTTCAGATGGAAGGTCATCGGTGTCTCCTGGGAATGTGGATGCGCGTGCCGTTGAATCGATGTGGCATAACGACAGATGGTGAACGTTGGTGAATCACCAAGATGTCGTCGTGTCGACATTCCCGGGGTTTGCGATGAGAGGGGTAGGGGCGAAAACACGCACCGAAAGCCGCGCACCCAAAGCGGTGAGGGCAAAGAAAAACCGCCTGAAGGCATGGACCTTCAGGCGGTTTGTTCTAGAACTTGAGTTCTGGTGCGGCTGGCAGGATTCGAACCCACGACCCCTTGGTTCGTAGCCAAGTACTCTATCCAACTGAGCTACAGCCGCTAAAAATGTTCTCGGCTACCGGTTTGACTCTTGAGGAGAAAACTGGTGCGGCTGGCAGGATTCGAACCCACGACCCCTTGGTTCGTAGCCAAGTACTCTATCCAACTGAGCTACAGCCGCCGAGAAGTGAGACTATAGCATGGTTTACGAGCATGTGTAAACAAGTCGTCATGTAAACGACGATGCCTGAGTGAACTCAATCCCGATCAGGCAGGGCGGCAAGGCGATAGAACCTCGCGGCCTCTTCGGCGCGGTGTTCGCGCTCCGCCAGTTGGCCAAGCTTGGCCCAGGCCATGCGACGGCGCTCCAGGTCGAGTTGCAGGTCATTGGCGGCAGACAGCAGCATGCCGCGGGCCTTGCCCCATAGCTGGCGCTCCGACAGGGCCAGGCCCAGGGTGAGCGCCAGGGCCGGGTTGCGCAGCGCCGCCTGGGTGGTGGCGTCCAGACGTGGGAGCCATTCGGCCTCCAGGCCCAGCAGGCTGCGCGACAGTGCATTGGCCAGGGCATCTACCGCGTCAGGGCTGAGTTGTGCGATGCGGTCCCAAAGCGGGGCCAGCCACTGGCGGGCTTCGATCTGGGCGCCGAGGTCCGCCATGCGGCGGGCGGCATGCGCGACCACAAGAGGGTCCTTGCGGTCGTTGCCGTCGAGGTTCTGCCACAGGGCGCGCAGCTGATCGGCATCGCGCGCCGAGTCCAGGGTTTCAATGGCCAGCGTGCGCAGCAGGCCTTCAGCGGCCGAGCTGGTGAAGCCTTGGTGTTTGGCCAGCAGTCGGGCGGTCTTGAGTGCTTCGACTGGCTGGCGCGCCAGGCGTGTGGCCTGCAGCTTGAGACGCAGTGCCTGCGTGCGGCGCGCCACGCCCGGCGGCAATTCGGACAGGTCATGCAGGGCCCGGCGGGCGTCGCGGTCTTCCAGGGCGCACTCGGCGGCCAGCAGGCGAGCCCCTTCCTCGGTGGCGCGGGGTTTGCGTGTCAGGCGCGACAGGTCGATGGCGCGTTGCAGGTGCTCGTCACGGCGCTTGCGGTCTTGCAGGCGGTGCAGGCTGCCGGCCGACAACAGGTGGGCCAGGGCCGTGAACTCGGCGTCCAGCGTGAGTTCAGGTGTGTCCGCCTGGATGGCGACCGCACGCTGGCAGGCCTTGTGGGCGCGCGTGTAGCGGCCGGCCATGTACAGGGCGAGGCCTTCGCGCAGCGCAGCCTGTGCAACGCGGTCGCGCTGGGCCACCCGCCAGCGCTTGGCCCGTTCGGGCAGGGCCAGCAGGCTGTCAAGACCGCGCACCAGCGAGTACACGGCCAGGAAGATCAGCACCAGGCCCAGCAGAAACAGGTTGAGCGAGATGTCGGCGCGCCAGCCCAGCCAGTAGATGGTGACCAGACCATCATTGGCGCCCAGGGCGGTGGCACCCACCACGGCAGCCACGGCCAGCACGAGGAACCAGACGATGGAGCGCATGCGTTGGCGTCCTTACCCGGGGCTCAGCGGCCACCTGAGACCGCGGCCAGCGCAGCCAGGGTGTCATCGGGGCGCGGAACGGTGGTCTGCTGGCTTTGGGCAGCCACGTCGTTCAACATGGATTGCAGCAACTGCGTCTTGCGCGATTGCACGTCGAAGTAGCGCGGCACGGTGGCCTGGATGTTCTGCAGGTCGGCCAGGGCGACGGCATTCTGGCGGCTCAGCAGCGCCAGACGTGCGTTGAGCAGCCGCAGCTTGATGTTTTCGCGCAGGAAGAAGCCTTGATCGGGTGAGATCAACATGCCCTCGGGGCGGTTGATGCGCGTGAGGCGAATCAGCCCGCGGGTCTCGTTCCAGAAGGTCTGGGCGGCGCCTTTGGTCCAGTCCAGCATCTGGCCGCCCCAACCGGCGGGGCCGTCATGCGGCTCAGGCGAAGAGGCGGCAGCCTGGCTGGATGCGGCCTTGCCTTTGCCTGCCGATCTGGTGCTGGCCCCAACCGAGCTCGGGCTGTTGCCCTTGGTCGTGGCCGAGTCGGCCTTGCCCGATGGGGGCATCAGCGCTTCGGGTTGATTGAGCAACGGCACTTCGTCGACCAGGCGGGCCGCCTCGTCCAGGCGGATCGTCAACGAGGCGGTGTCGGCCACGCGGGTGGCACGGACACGGTCCAGGTCCTTGGCCAGTGCGCGGCGGATGTTGTCCAGGCGGGGCTGGCGCGCGCGCGCGAGGCGGTCATCGGCCGACTGCATCGTGGTGATCAAGGGCTCGGCGCTGCCCGTGAGCGCGGCTTGCTGGCTGGCAACGCGCAGGCCGGCTTCGATGTCGGCGACGAGGTTCTCGTCACGCGAGAGGCTCAGGGTCTTGATCAGGTCTTCGACCTGGCTGCGTTGCAGGGCGACCTCGGCGATGCGGGTCTCCAGCAGGGTGGTGCGGGCGGTGGCTTCGCGTGAGGCCTCCTGCGCCTGCCGCGCGAGCACACGGGCCTCCGTGGCCTGCCCTTGGCTGTCTTGCTGGCGGCGCACCAGTTCCTGCTCCAGCGACTGCACCTTTTTCTGGGTGGTCCAGGCCAGCCAGCCCGCCCCCGCCGTGGCCACGCTCAGGATGAGCACGGCCCAGCGAACCCAGTTGCCGGGCGCATCGGAGTCGCCCTGAGGGTCGAGCGGGATGGCTTCGACTTGAACGGGCGTCGGGAGGTTGGTGGGGGCGCTGGTGTCGGTCACAGTGAAATCATTGTATCGACGTGGCCCGATGGCGACGGCGAAGACGCCGGATGTCCGCCGCCTTACTCTGCGGATCGTAGTGCTTCCACCACTGCGGCGAGGGTTGGGCGGGTGGCGGTGATGCGGTGGATCCCGAGTTGACGGCAACGCTCGCCAATTTTGGGGTGGGTGACCAGCACGCGGATGGTGGCCCAGTCCGGCATCGGCAGGCCGTTGGCCGGCAAATGGTGTTCGACCAGGTGGTCGATGGCCTGGGAGCTGCTGAAGAGCCAGATGTACTCGTCGGGTTGGCTCAGGGCCTGGCTGGCGAGTTGCCGTTGGGCGGGGTTCCATTCGCCTGCGTCGCGCTGGTAGGTCAGCACCGCCTGCACGG
>JACPOH010000091.1 GCA_016185075.1 Aquabacterium sp.
TCATCGGCATCGCCATGACCTTCCCGCTGGCGCAGGGCTTCCTCATGCAGACCAACAATGTGTTCAAGGTCTTCGAGGTCTCGCAACTCACCATGGTCTACCAGGCCGTTGCAGCCCTGTTCGTGGGCCTGATCGCCGCCATGTGGCCCGCCTGGAAGATGTCACGCATCGACATCGTTCAGGGCCTGCGCCACGTGGCCTGAGGGGGACAAGATGAGAGCCATTCCCCTGTCCTATGTCATGCGCAACCTCTGGGTTCGCCGCGTCACCACGGTGCTGACGGCCGGCGGCATGTCGCTGGTGGTCTTCGTGTTCGCCACCGTGCTGATGATGAGCGAAGGCATCAAGGAAACCATGGTCGCCACCGGCCAGCCCGACAATGTGATCGTGCTGCGCAAGGGCTCCGGCACCGAGGTCAACTCGTCCATCCTGCGTGCGCAGGCCACCAACCTGGAGGCCCTGCCCGGCATCATGACCGACAGCCAGGGCATCCGCCAGGTGGCGCGCGAGGCCGTGGTGCTCAACAACCTGCCCAAGCGGGACTCCGAAGACACGGCCAACGTGACGATGCGGGGCACCTCGATGATCGGGCTGGCCATCCGGCCGCAGGTGAAGCTGGTACAGGGCCGCATGTTCCGCCCAGGCACCACCGAGATCATCGTGGGCCAGGCTGTGGCCAAGGGCTTTGCCAACGTCAGCCTGGGCAACACCTTGCAGATGGCCGGCCGCGAGTGGACCATCGTGGGCATCTTCGACGCCAAGCGCAGTGGCTTTGACTCCGAGATCTGGGGCGACAACGACCAGGTGATGCAGTCCTTCCGCCGCACGGTGTACTCGGCCATCGTCTTCAAGCTCACCAACATCGAAGCCTTTGCCCCCATTGCGAAGGCCATTGCCGACGATCCGCAACTGCAACTGGACGTGAAGCTGGAGCAGCAGACGGTCAACATCTCCACCTTGAACATGGCCACGTTCTCCGAACTCGCGTTTCGCTTCAAGCTGACCTGGGTGGTGGGCGTCGAGACCATGGCGTTTGCCCTGCTGATGGGCTTTCTGGGTGGCTTCGTGCCCGCCTGGCGCGCGGGGCAACTCAGCATCATCGAATGCCTGCGACAAGCCTGATCCAGCAGATGGGCTTGGCAAGGCCTCACCGCTCTCGCCTGGCTTGGGCTGCCCGCAGGCGGGCCGCCGGCGCACTGCTGCTGGGGCTGGCGAGTGTGGTGACCCTGGGGTGTGCGCATGCTGGCACGCCGCCAGCTGCGGTGCCCCCCAGCGTGACGACCAGCGCGACCACGCACCCTGCCACCCACACCACCGGAGCGAGCCTGCTGCCTTTCACCAAAGGCCAGGCCAGCTCCAGCCGTCAAGCGCAACTGGCCGACACCGGCTACACCGAAGAGGAGTGGCGGCTGCGCGGCCAGGCCCAAGCCTATGTGGCCGATGGCCAATGGCATGACGATGGCTTGTGGGGCGTCAAAGCCTCGCACCCGCCACAGCCTTATGAAACGCGCATCCTGGTGCGCAAGCCCAAGGACCCTGCCCGCTTCAACGGCATCGTGCTGGTGGAATGGATGAACACGGCCCTGAGCTTCGACCTGGATGGCGGCTGGCTGCTCAACCGCGAAGAGATCATGCGGCAAGGGTACGCCTGGGTGGGCGTGAGCGCCGAGGCGGCCAGCATCAGTTTTCTCAAGGGCTTGAACCCCGTCCGCTATGGGCAGTCCAGCGCGGAAGACGACAACGGCCAGTCATTTGACATCTACACGCAGGCCGCCAGGCTCGTTCGCCAGCTGGCACCGCAGTGGGGCCTCCCGGCCAAGCCGCCCGTGCGCCTGCTCGCGCTGGGCTATTCGCAGTCAGGCTCCTACCTCATCACCTACCTGAACGCTTTCCAGCCCTGGACGCAAGCCTTTGACGGCTTCTACCTGATGAGCACGGCGGCGGTGGGCATGCCACTGACCACCTCGGGCTCACGCTATTTCAGCCCCCAGTACCGCGCCACACCGCAAGCGCCCGTGATCCAGGTGTCCACGGAGATGGAAGTCATGGTGGGCTGGCAGCTGTCTCGCACGCCGGATACGAACGCGCTGCGCCACTGGGAGATCCCCGGCGCCTCGCACCTGGACCGCTACATGCAACAAGAGGTGCTGGCGGTGGATCTGAGCGGCAAGGCCCTGCAGATGCCGCAGTGCATGAAACCCACCAACACGCTGCCGACGCGGGTGTTCAACCGTGCGGCCTTGCGTGCCTTGCGCACCTGGGTCACCGACGGCAAGGCGCCACCCATTGCGCCGCGCATGCAGCGCACGCGCCTGGGCTTCGTGCAGGACGATGCGCACGGCAATGCCATGGGCGGGCTGCGCATGCCGGATCTGGATGCGCCGCTGGCCCAGTACGGGATGTATAGCAACCTGCCGAGCAGACAATGGAGCGCATGGTCTTTCTATGCCTGCATGGCCGGCGGGAGCCGCAACCCTTTGACGCCCGATGCACTGCGCCAGCTCTACCCGACGGATGAGGCTTATGTCGATGCCTACAGCAAGGCCGCCGATCAGCTGTTATCAAAAGGCTTCCTGCTACCGGAAGACCATGCACAGCTGCTGGAAGACGCCCGCGCGGTGAAGTTGCCGCGCTGAGCGGCCTTACCTCGCCGTCATCTCACCGTCACCCGGCAGACGCCAGCACCTCGGTCGCCTTGCGCCCAGGCTTCAGCGCGGTGTCGATGCCATCGGCCGCGAACTGCGCACGCAGAGCTTTCAATTCGGCCGTGCTGGCACTCAGCAACAGGTCCACCCCGCCATCCTTCGTGGGCGTGGGCACGATCAACAACAAGCGAATCGTGGCTGGGCACATCTCGTACCAGTCTGGCGCACCATTGCCCAGGTCGATGTCATAGATCGGAAACTGCACGCAGTTGTTCAAAATCAACCCCGCCTTCAGGGTCTGAACCGTGGGCTTGAACAATAGGCGCCAGTTCGCCTTCTTCTGCCGATAGGCTTCCATGTCTGCCAGCATGCGCTGCACGCTCGCCGTGTTGACCTGCTCGGCTGGCGCACGGCACATGCGGGCCAGCACAGGCAGGCTTTCGCGGGCCAGTTGCTCAGGGGTGTAGCGCGCCTCGGCATAACAAAGGGCGTTGCCGAAATACGCTTGTGGCAGGTTCAGCTCGCGCTTGTAGCGCAGGTCCATCACCAGGCCCACACTGCGGTCCACACCAGGCTGCAGGGCCGGCGAGATGCCCTTCATGATGTAGGCGGTGACCAGGTTGCCGGTGCTCACGTTCGTGCCAGGCAAGGCCGCCGCCGACTGCGCCTTCCAGGCCTGGATGGTTTCAGCAGGGATGCGAAACAGCCCGCTGTCGATGCCCTTCACCGCGCGCCAGCCCAGGCGGGCAAAGGTGCCGATCAGTTTGAACAGGCCGGGCTTTTCCAGCAGGTCATAGCTGGCCGGGTCCACCGGCACCTTGCCTGCATCGATCATCACCTGGCGGTTCAAGGCAGGATGCGGCTCCAGCACCATGCCCCGACACGCCTTGGACCAATCCAGCATGAAGTTCCAGAAACTGGCGCCGTCAAACACGGAGTGCGTGGCATAGCAGCACAGCACCACCCCGCCATCTTCGTGACGGTGCACATTGACCTGCAACGGCGGCCTGTCCTTGCCCACCATCGCCCACGGCATCAGCACCTTGACGTGCTTGATGATGTCCTTGCCCAAAGGGTTTTCTTCGCTGTAGGGCATCGGCCCCTGGCACCGGTGCAAGCGGAAATCCACCCCGGCGTCATTGCAGTCAATGTAGACCTGCCCCTGGGCATCCTTCTTGTAACGCCCCGCCACCACCGGGTAGCGCTTGATCGCTTCAACCAGGCCTTTTTCAAGCAGCGCCAGATCCAGGCCGCGCTTGTAGACCAGCACCAGCGGGAAGCTCGCATGCGAATGGAACATGTCCAGCCCGGACAGATATTGCGGCGAGGCGGTCACGCCGGCGCGCACGCGCTTTTCCAGAACCAGGGTGGATCGCGATTTGGCCATGCAAGGTCCGAAAACAGTCAGTGAATGAAGGCTGGGGTGGGCGGATTTTTCCAGAACCCCCAAGCCCCCCCGAGCAGGACTTTCCCCCCCCCTGTTTGCATGAGCACGGACCAAACCCATGAACGAATAAAGGTAAACTCGAATTGATAAACACGCCTGCGTGCGTAAGATGAAATTATTTTTCCAAGGAATCGGGTCGTGCTGGAAAAGTTGATATCGGGCCGCTGGAATATCTGGCTCGCTGCCCTGATCGGGATGCTGCTCACCGCCCCGGCGATGAATATGGGCCTGATGGGAGACGATTACCTGCACTGGTCCCTGCTCACAGGTCGCGCCACCAACGCACAACCGGGTTCTTTTTTCGGCCTTTTTACGTTTGCTGATGGCAGCCAGCAGGCCAATCAGATATTGATGGACTCCGGCAAACTCGTCTGGTGGGCCAGCGACCATTTGCGGATTGCCTTCTGGCGTCCTCTGGCCGAACTCAGCCAGAAGCTGGATTACATCTGGTGGCCAGATTCCCCTTTGCTGATGCACTTGCACAACCTGCTCTTGTACGGGGTGATGATCCTGCTGGTCGGCAAACTGTTTCATGAGCTGGATACCAAGCGCCAGCAAGCCGGCCTGGCCACCTGGCTTTTCGCCGGCAACATGCTGCATGTGTTTGCCGTCGCCTGGCTGGCCAGCCGCAACCAGATGCTGTGTGGCATCTTGCTGGCGCTCACCGTGCTGGCCTACCACCGCTGGCGCCAGGGGCAATCGGCGCTGTATGGTGTGCTGGCCGCGGTCAGCCTGGTCACAGGCCTGTTCAGTGCCGAAGCAGCCATCCAGACCATGGGCTACCTGCTGGCCTATGCCCTGTTTCTGGAGCAAGGCAAGCCACTGCTGAAACGCTTCGGCCCGCTGCTGCCCTTCATCGTGATCGTGCTGGCCTGGAAGGCCACCCACAGCCACCTGGGCTATGGCAGCTATGGCTCCCCCGGTTATGTAGACCCGAGCTCCAACCCCGCCGGCTTCCTGACCAGCCTGATGCTGCGCCTGCCCGCGCTGATGCTGGCGCAATGGTATGGGGTCTCATCGGTGATGTTCGAACAGCTCGACCGGCCGGTGCAGTATCTGTATGCCGGTGGCGCCACTGTGGTCTTGCTCGGTTTGTTTTATGCCATTCATTACCTGGGTGGTTTCAAATCAGCGCTGGCGCGCTTTTATATCGCGGCATCCATCATCGCATTGGCGCCCGCCTGCGCGGGTTATCCGTTTGACCGCCTCACGGTGAATTCCGATATTGGTGCCAGTGGTTTGCTGGCCATGGTGCTGATCCCGGTCTGGCAGCAGCGCCAACAATTGAAGGGTTGGGCGCAAGGTTCTGCCAAATACCTGATTCTGTTGATTGGTCTGATTCACGTGGTGGTTTTTCCGATAGGCAAGGTGGTTTCATCCGCCATGATGAAAACCATCAACACCTCCGGTGAAGCGCTGGGGGCGCTGGCGCTGCCTGACGCGGGCGAGAAATCCAGCCTGCGTTACCTGCTGTTGAATGCGCCTTCGGCCGAAGCCACGTATTACTTTCCGGTGACACGCGAGTATCACGGCCTGCACAACCCTGCCACCATGCATGCCCTGGGGCCCAATAACCAGGCCTTGACACTGACACGACTGGGCGACACCACCCTGCGCGTGGACGTGCCCACGGGCTTCAAGGGCACCATCACGCGCGACGTGCGCCTGCAGCCCTTCAAGGTGGGCGACACGGTGCACATGGGCGGCATGACGGCCGAGGTCGAAGCCCTCACTGCAGGCGGCGTGCCCCGGACGGTGCGATACCGCTTCCCGGACTCCCTGGACAACGCCCACTGGCGCTTCTTCGCCTGGCGCGAAGAAGGCCTGTATCAGGTCACACCACCGCCCCCGGGGCAGTCACTGGCCATCGCGTCATACGACATCGGCAAGGCCGTGATGCGCTACGTCAACAAGGGGCGGTGAACAAGCCAGGGCCGGCAAGGGGCTCACACCACCAGGTGTGACGCTGACATGTAGTCCTGGCGGAAGGCCTCGAAGGGCACGGTGTCTGCGGCCTCGATGGCGGCCTGCTCTGCCAGAGACGCCTCGGCTTGCTGCTCGTAACGCGCGAGCACATCCGCCTGCAAGCCCTGAGCGGTCAAGACCTGGCGAGCCAGGGCTGACTGTGTCAAGACAAAGCCCACATGGCCAGCGGCAAGGTCTTGCTGCATGGCCGCCACCACCTGCGCAGAAGGCAGCAAGCCCGGGTCACGCAAGGCCGCCACGGCCCACGCACAAGCCTGCCGATGGCCCTCGCCGCCATCCAGCGCATCCAGTGCGTCGGCCAGCGGTGCACACTCGGCCAGCACGGCCTGGGCCCAGTCCGTCAGCAGCACCGGCTCGCCGCCCCGCTCCAGGCGCAACCCTGGCTCACGCCCGCGTGCAGCCACGGCCTGCTGGTTGCGCGCCAGAGAAGCGATTTCTTGAGGCGTATCCAATGGGCTGTCAGACAACAGGCAGTGCAGCAGGAAGACATCCAGGAAGCGCGCCGTGCGTTCGTCAATGCCCACGGGCAAGAAAGGATTGAGGTCCATGCAGCGCACCTCGACGTACTCCACGCCCCGCTCGCGCAGCGCATGCAGCGGACGCTCGCCCGAGAAGATCACACGCTTGGGCCGGATGGTGCTGTAGAACTCGTTCTCGATCTGCAGCAGCGAGGTCGAGAGCTGTTTGTAGTTGCCCTGCTCGTCACACAAACCCAAGGCCTCGTATGCCGGGTAGGCACGCGTCAAGGCGTCCTGCAAGGACATGGCGTAGCCCTTCAAGCCGTTGTAGCTCACGGCCAGCGCGCTTTGCGCATCGCTCTGGTAACCCAGGCGCCCCATGCGCAGCGAGGTGGCATGCGGCAGGTACAGCGTGCGCTCGCCCAAAGGCAGCAGCCCATGCGCCTGCCCCTTGACGAAATCAGCAGGCACGGCGGGCGACGCGCCGAACAGCGTCAACAGCACAAAGGAGTGCCGCCTGAAGTTGCGGATCAGCCCGAAGTAGTCGTCATTGGACAGCCCCGGCAACGACCAGTTGTAGTGGATCCCCGAGATGGTCTGCATGCGGCGCCCATAGCGGTGCGCCAGGCCTTTGCGGTACACCGTCTTGGCCCGCCCCACATTGGATGTGCCGTACTGCCCGATCGGGATTTCGTCATTGGGCGGCAGATCGCAAGGCATGCTGCTGACCCACAACTGCTCGTCGCCAATGGCGCGGTAGACAAACCGATGCAGCTGCGTCAGCTCATCCAGGCAATCGGGCACGCTGGCGTGGGCGCCGGTGACGATCTCGACCTGCGCCTCGCTGAAGTCGGTGGTGATGTGCGGGTTGGTGAGCGCCGAGCCCAGGGCGCGTGGATGAGGCGTCTGGGCCAGTTGGCCGCTCTGGCTGGTGCGCAGGCTTTCCTTCTCGATGCCACGGCGCATGCCCTTGAGGCGCTCCGGGCCCAAGGCACGCAGGCGGTCAATCAAACTGGTCAAACGCACTCTCCTCAATGCAAGTCGAGGCGCGAAGTTAGCAGACTTGGGTGAACCTTGCTTGCCATGCGGTTGCCGCATATCCAACTGATGGAATATTTCTTGCGAGAAATCAGAAACAGCTTAGGGAAGGTCTGCAAAACCCCGTCGCAGGGCGCGGGTCTTGCATGATGATGTCGTCAAGTTGAATCGTGCAGCAAGAACATGAAGCAAGTCAGCCTGGGATTGAACCTGTCGACCAAGAAGACGCGCAAGCGTGAGTTCC
>JACPOH010000092.1 GCA_016185075.1 Aquabacterium sp.
ACAGCGTTGTCTTGCCCACGCCGGGCACGTCTTCGATCAAAAGATGACCTGAGGCAAGCAAGCAGATCACGGCGAGGGTCACCTGCTCTCGTTTGCCCACAATGATCGTGCTAACCTGATCAATGAGCTGAGTGATTTGCGAGCCCTTGATGGACGTGGCGCCGCCAGTCGGCATGACGTGGTTCGAGTCGTTTCGCAGCATGACGCGACATTAACTCAAACCCGCCTTGCGTGCGGGGCAAAGCTGACCCATGGCAACCGGCTATTTTTCACACTCTGACTGTCTCGCCCATGACATGGGGGCAGGGCATCCGGAATGCCCTCAACGCATCAGGGCCATTGAAGACCAATTGCGTGCCCAAGGGCTGGACATGCTGATGCTGTCGCCCGATGTGCCCCTGGCCAGCAACAGCGATCTGGCCTTGGCGCATGACCTGAACTACGTGCTCACGCTGGATGACTTCCTGCAGCAACTGGAGGCAACCGGCGACACCCGTGCACTGGATCCCGACACCTGGGCCAGCCCGGGCACACGTGCCGCCACCTGGCGAGCAGCTGGCGCAGCGATCGCCGCCACCGACGCGGTCATCGACGGCAAGCTGGACAACGCCTTCTGTGCGGTTCGCCCACCCGGCCACCATGCGACCCAAAACCAGACCATGGGGTTCTGCTTCTTCAACAACGTGGCCGTGGCAGCGCGCCATGCCCTGGACGTGCGGGGGCTCAAGCGTGTCGCCGTGGTGGATTTCGACGTCCACCATGGCAACGGCACCGAAGACATCCTGGCCGGTGACGACCGCGTGCTGATGGTCGGCCTGTTCCAGCATCCTTTCTACCCGTACAGCGGCGCCGAGTGCCGCGCGGGCAACATGGTCAACATCCCCGTGCCCGCCCGCAGTGATGGCAAACTGATCCGGGATGTGGTGGAAAGCTACTGGCTGTATCGCCTGGAAGATTTCCGGCCCGAGATGATCTTCATTTCCGCCGGTTTCGATGCCCACCGAGAAGACGAGATGGGCGGTTTGGGCATGGTCGAGGCCGATTACGCCTGGATCACGGCGAAAATCATGGAAGTGGCTGCCAAATACAGCAAGGGGCGCATCGTTTCCTGCCTCGAAGGTGGCTACAACCTCAGTTCGCTCGCCCGCAGCGTGGCGGCCCACGTGCGAACGTTGATCGAAAACTAAATACACACCTTCATGTCCGTGAGTGCCGTTCAGGTTACCCATCCCATCACGTCCGAAGAACTGATCCAGCTGCTCGAAGGCCTGCAGCAGCGTTCCGCCCTGGCCGAAGCCGGCATCCTGCTGGGGTGTCTGGCGCTGTCCTGGGTGATGCTGCGCGTGTGGCGTGGCGCCAAGGGGGACGAACACTCCGTGTGGTTCGGTCGGCACGTTGTGGATGGCGTGCTGTTTCCGGTGCTGGCACTGCTCCTGTCCCTGGCCGCTCGGCGCATGTTCATGGGCGTCTTGCCCTTGACCGTCTTCAGGCTGGTCATCCCGGTGCTGGCCTCCCTGGCGGTCATTCGCCTGACCGTCAAGGTGCTGCGCGTGGCTTTTCCGCAGTCTCGCACGGTGAGGGTGGTGGAACGCACCGTCTCCTGGCTGGCCTGGATCGTCACCGTGTTGTGGGTGACCGGTGTCATGCCCATGGTGCTGGGTGAACTGGAAGACATCACCTGGAAGATCGGGGCCACGCAGGTCAGCCTGCGCAACCTGATCGAAGGCTCGCTCAGCGCCGTGCTGGTGCTGATTCTCAGCCTGAGCCTGTCGTCGGCCATCGAAAACAAGCTGCTCAAGGGCGCGACGGACAACCTCTCGCTGCGCAAGATCGCCGCCAATGCCATCCGCGCCATCCTCCTGACGCTGGGGCTGATCATGGCCTTGTCGGCGGCGGGCATCGACCTCACGGCCTTGTCGGTCCTGGGGGGCGCCGTGGGCGTCGGACTGGGCTTCGGCCTGCAGAAACTGGCCGCCAACTATGTGAGCGGGTTCGTGATCCTGGCCGAACGCAGCCTGCGCATTGGAGACCTCGTCAAGGTGGACAACTTCGAGGGACGCATCACCGACATCAATACCCGCTACACGGTGCTGCGCTCGGCCACCGGGCGGGAGTCCATCGTGCCCAATGAACTGCTGATCACCCAGCGTGTCGAAAACGCTTCGCTGGCGGACAACAAGCTGATGCTGACCACGGTGGTGCAGGTGGGTTACGGGACCGACCTGAGCGTGGTGATGCCGGCCTTGAAAGACGCCGTGTCGGCCCTGCCCCGGGTGGTGGACGAGCCTTCGGCCGCCGTTCATCTGAGCAACTTTGCGGCCGATGGCCTGGAGCTGACCGTTGCCTTCTGGATCTCCGACCCGGAAAACGGCCAGATGGGCGCCCGCTCTGCCGTCAACCTGGCGATTCTGGACACGCTCAACCGCCTGAGCGTGGACATTCCTTACCCGCAGCGGGTCATGCACCAGGTGCGCGCTGCTTGCGGTATCCTCCGGCGCACGATGAGTTTCCCCTTTTCTCTACCGAGCCGGGCGAACTGGCCCTGCCGGGGCTAGCTCCTGCTCGCTTGCCTGCTGGCCTTGGCCTGGCAGGGTCCGCTCGCTGCTGGCGCGCTGGCACTGGCCGGGCTGGTGGCCCACACCGTGTATTTCCGTGACCCGCCCAGGGCCGTGCCCTCGCAGGCCGGCGTGGTGCTGTCGCCGGCTGACGGGCGCATCGTGCGCATCGAAAAGGCACGTGACCCGTATGCTGACCGCGACGCTTTGCGCATCAGCGTGATCATGAGCCTGTTCAACCTGCACGCCATCCGTGCCAGCGTGGACGGCGTGATCCGCCGAGTCGAGTACATTCCCGGTCAGTTGCTGAACACGGATCTGGACACCGCCTCTCGTCATCATGAGCGCAATGCGCTGGTGATCGAGTCAAACGGCCAGTTGATCACCCTGGTGCAGGTTGCGGGCCTCATCGCGCGCCGCATCCTGTGCTGGGTCAAGCCCGGCGACACGCTCACGCGTGGCCAGCGTTACGGTGTGATCCGTTTTGGCGCGAGGGTGGATGTTTATCTGCCGCCCAACGCCGTGCCCAAGGTTGCCCCTGGCGACAAGGTCTCGGCCACCACCACCATTCTGGCAACCCTGAACAAGGCTTGACTGTGCAACCTGTTTCCCCGAAAGAGGCCGATCCCAACGTGGATCTGAGCCTGGACGATGCCGACGACGCGCCGCGCCCGCGCCGCAAGGGCATCTACATCCTGCCCAACCTGTTTACGCTGGCCGCCTTGTTCGGCGGCTTCTACGCCATCGTGATGGCCATGAACGGTCGCTTCGAGCAGGCCGCCGTGGGCATCTTCTGCGCCATGGTGCTCGACAGCCTGGACGGCCGCGTGGCCCGCATGACCAACACGCAAAGCGCATTCGGCGAGCAGATGGACAGCCTGTCCGACATGGTGTCCTTTGGGGCCGCCCCCGCCCTGATCGCCTACGAATGGGCGCTCAAGGACATGGGCAAGCTGGGCTGGATCGCCGCCTTCGTCTACTGCTCTGGCGCCGCCTTGCGCCTGGCCCGGCGCTGGTCATGGGCCTGATCTGGGTGGTCACCGATCTGGGTGAAACCGCGCGTTCCTTGCATGGCATGGTCTGGCTGGCTTGTGGCTTCACGTTGTATGCGGGCCTCACCATGGTCACCAACATCCCGTTCTACAGCTTCAAGGAAGTCAATTTCCGCCGTACCGTGCCTTTCATCGCCATCGTGGCGATTGCATTGGGCATCGCCGTGATCACCATCCACCCGCCCATCGTGCTGTTTGGCGTGTTCGTGGTGTACGGCTTGTCGGGCTATGGGGTGTACGTGTGGAAGCGCATGAAGGGCAAGCCGGTGAGCGTGATCTCCACCTCGACCGACGAGCCCGATGAAGCCGGTCTGCACCGCTGATCGCCATTTCCCGGGGGAAATCGGCGTATTTGCCAACCCGGCGTCCCTGGGGGCCATGCTATATTGGCACCCATGAAGACCTTCAACGCATCGCTGCTACTACTGCTGCTAGGAGTGCCCCGGGCGCGTTGATCGCTATCGTCTGTACACCTGTACCTTGCATCACGGCCCGCCAAGCGCTTCTTGCGGGCCGTTTTGTTTTGGATGGAAGAAGTCCTCGGCCCGCGCCAACCTGACCTGACCGACTTCTGTCCCCGGAGACCACCATGACCGACAAGCTCATCATTTTCGACACCACCTTGCGCGACGGTGAACAGTCGCCTGGCGCGTCCATGACGCGTGAAGAAAAACTGCGCATCGCCCGCCAGCTTGAGCGCCTGAAGGTCGACGTGATCGAAGCAGGTTTTGCCGCTTCGTCCAACGGGGATTTCGAGGCCATCAAGTCGATCGCCGACGTCATCAAGGACTCCACCGTCTGCTCGCTGGCTCGCGCCAATGACCGTGACATCGCCCGTGCTGCCGAGGCCCTGAAGGGCGCCAATTCCTGGCGTATCCACACCTTCATCGCCACCAGCGCGCTGCACATGGAAAAGAAGCTGCGCATGTCACCCGAGCAGGTGCTCGAACAAGCCAGGCTGTCCGTGCGCTTTGCCCGCAACCTCACGTCCGACGTGGAGTTCTCGGCCGAAGACGGCTACCGCTCCGACATCGATTACCTCGCTCGCGTGTGCGAAGCCGTGATCAACGAGGGCGCCACCACCATCAACATCCCCGACACCGTGGGCTACGCCATCCCTGAGCTGTACGGCAACTTCATCCGTGAGTTGCGCCAGAAGGTGCCCAACTCCGACAAAGCCATCTGGTCCGTGCACTGCCACAACGACCTGGGCATGGCCGTGGCCAACTCCCTGGCCGGCGTCAAGATCGGTGGTGCGCGCCAGGTGGAATGCACCATCAATGGCCTGGGTGAACGCGCCGGCAACTGTGCGCTCGAAGAAGTTGTGATGGCCGTGCGCACACGCCGTGACTACTTCGGCCTGGATGTGGGTATCGAGACCCAGCAGATCATGCCCGCCTCGCGCCTGGTGTCGCAAACCACCGGTTTCGTCGTGCAGCCCAACAAGGCCGTGGTGGGCGCCAACGCCTTTGCCCACGCCTCCGGCATCCACCAGGACGGCGTGCTCAAGGCGCGCGACACCTACGAAATCATGCGTGCCGAAGACGTGGGTTGGGCCGCCAACAAGATCGTGCTGGGCAAGCTCTCGGGCCGCAATGCCTTCAAGCAGCGCTTGCAGGATCTGGGTATCGACCTGGATTCGGAAGCCGAAATCAACGCGGCTTTCACCAAGTTCAAGGAACTGGCTGATCGCAAGAGCGAGATCTTCGACGAGGACATCATTGCTCTGGTCGGTGACGAGAGCGTGACCAGCGAACACGAGCACTACCGCCTGGTGGCGCTGTCGCAGCGCTCCGAAACCGGCGAGCGCCCGCACGCCAGCATCGTGTTTGCCGCCGGCGAACAGGAACACCGTTCCGAGAGCGATGGCAATGGCCCCGTGGACGCCTCCCTCAAGGCAATCGAGGCTGTCGTGAAAAGTGTCGCGGAAATCGTCCTCTACTCGGTGAATGCGATCACGTCCGGAAGCACAGAATCGCAAGGAGAGGTCACAGTTCGCTTGCAGCATAGCTGGCGCGTTGTCAATGGGGTCGGGGCAGATCCGGACATCGTTGTGGCGTCAGCCAAAGCCTATCTCTCTGCGTTGAACAAGCTGCACAGCAAGTCCGAGAGGGTGGCCGCACAGGGTTGACCCGCACGACGGTGGTCTGATCAACCAGACCGCTTGATAAAGAACGCGTAAGTCTTTGATCTTGCGCGTTTTTTTATTACACTTGCGTGAAGACGAAAGGGCTGTACTGTGGTGTGCTCGAAATTGAATAAAAACTGGCTTGTGATCGCACTCGTTTCCGTGCTGTCTTTCACGGCCACGACCTCTGTTGAAGCTGCGACCAAGGCGCGCCACGCATCCTCGTCTGTCTCCAAGAGCAAGAAGACCGTGCGTCATGGCAAGTCCCGCGCACGTGCACCTCAGCCTGCGCCGCGAGCCAGGCTGGCCCGCGCGGCTGACAACGATGCGGCTGAGCCCGCCAAGCTCACGCCGGTTTCCATCAACGCTGCGGGTGCAGCCAGGCCGGCGTCCAACCTGGCGGCTGCGTCCAGCGCTTCAGGTGCCTCCTTTGGCCAGCTTTATGGCTTGCACCACACGCAGGACCCGCTCGACCTGAAGTCCAGTGTCGCCCTGGTGATGGACCAGGACACCAATGAAGTCGTCTTCGCCAAGAATTCCGATGCCGTCCTGCCGATCGCATCCCT
>JACPOH010000093.1 GCA_016185075.1 Aquabacterium sp.
TGACTGTCCGGTCTTTGGCGGCGCCACTTCCCACCTTGCCACATTCACGCAGCCAGTTTCCTTTGCACAATGGGCGTCGCAGCGCGGGGCCTGAAACCCTAACTGTGATGTAGGCGACACTAGAAAGTGTCGGCGTATTGGATAAGACCGACACAGGTGTCGCCTAACCTGGATGCACGGACACAGCATAAGTGCTTGCTGTGCAAGGACAAAGTGGCGATGCGCTGCATGGTGCTCCCTGGTTATTGGACAAATATAACTTGGTACGCGGCGCAGGGGAGGCTAGGGGGAGGGGGCTTGCCAGGCCTCCCGTCAAGCGCCTGACGCATCTGCGGGAGACTCGCCCAGGTGCTTCTGGTTCAAGCGGTTCGGTATCCAGGCAGGTCTCCGTCTACCCTCGGTGCAACTTGGTGTGACCAAGTGAACTTGCTTGCGGCTACAGACATATCTGTATACAATGGCTGTATAAAAATACAGACTCCAGGGTTATGCGACAGATGCTCGGCGACTTGACCACGCCCTTGCCGCCACTTCAAGCCTCGCGCCTGCTGGATCAGGTCCGCGAGAGAGTGCGGTATCTGCATTACAGCTTGCGGACAGAGGAAGCCTATCTGTACTGGATCCGGGCCTTCATTCACTTCCACGGCAAGCGGCATCCGCGTGAGCTGGGCCTGGGGCAGGTCGAGGCCTTTCTGGCGCATCTTGCGACCGAGCGGCATGTGGCATCGTCCACGCACAAGCAGGCGCTGTCCGCGCTCATCTTTCTCTACAGCAAGGTGCTGGGGCAGGACGTCCCATGGTTGCAGCACATCGGTCGCCCCAAGTCCGGGCCGAAGCTGCCCGTGGTGTTGACGAGCGCGGAGGTGGCACAGGTCCTTGCTGCTTTGGACACGCGTTACCGCCTCATCGGGCAATTGCTGTATGGCACGGGCATGCGGCTCATGGAAGGGCTGCGCTTGCGTATCAAGGATGTCGATTTCGGGCACGGTGCCATCGTCGTGCGTGACGGCAAGGGTGGCAAAGACCGCACGGTGATGCTGCCTGCGCGGCTCGCCGATGCCTTGCGCGCGCAGATCGCTCGCTCGCACACCCTGTGGGAGGCGGACCGCGCGGCAGGGCGGGCAGGCGTGTGGTTGCCCACCGCGCTGGAGGCCAAGCATCCGCGCCTCGGGCAGACCTGGGGCTGGCAGTGGTTGTTTCCGTCGGATGAGTTGTCCGTTTGTCCCCGGGCCGGCGTCGAGCGAAGCCTGCCACGCCCCATACCTTGCGCCATTCGTTCGCCACGCATTTGCTGCAGGCGCGCTACGACATCCGCACGGTGCAGGAGTTGCTGGGCCACGCCGATGTCAGCACCACCATGATCTACACGCATGTGCTCAAGGTCGGGGGCGGTGGTGTTCAAAGCCCGCTGGATGTGCTGTGAGACCGCCAAAATCGTGCGGATGTCCGGCCGCCCCCTTGAATCCAGGCCCGCTATGGACCGGATGGCCCCTTTTGGCCCTTTCGGCCCCGGCGGTGGTCAATTTGCCGGACAATGTCGCCCCATGACCGCCGAACAGACCCCGCTCACCCCCGCTGGCGCAGCCGCGACACCCGCTCAGGCCCCCAAGATTGGCTTTGTTTCTCTGGGCTGCCCCAAGGCTTTGACAGATTCCGAGTTGATCCTCACCCAGTTGCGTGCAGAGGGCTACGAAACCAGCAAGACCTTCAATGGCGCGGATCTGGTGATCGTCAACACCTGTGGCTTCATCGATGACGCCGTGAAGGAAAGCCTGGACACCATCGGCGAAGCGCTGGCCGAAAACGGCAAGGTGATTGTCACGGGTTGCCTGGGCGCCAAGGCTGGCGCCGACGGTGGCAACCTCATCAAGGAGGTGCACCCCAAGGTGCTGGCCGTCACGGGGCCTCACGCCACGCAAGAGGTGATGGACGCCGTGCACATCCACGTGCCCAAGCCCCATGACCCCTTCATCGATCTGGTACCCGAGGCCCGCGGCGTGGCGGGCATCAAGCTCACGCCCAAGCACTTTGCCTACCTGAAGATCAGCGAGGGCTGCAACCACCGCTGCAGCTTCTGCATCATCCCCAGCATGCGCGGTGACCTGGTGTCTCGCCCGATTGGCGAGGTGCTGACAGAGGCCAAGGCCTTGTTCGAGTCTGGCGTCAAGGAGCTGCTGGTCATCAGCCAGGACACCAGCGCCTATGGCGTGGACGTGAAGTACCGCACCGGCTTCTGGGATGGCAAGCCGGTCAGGACGCGCATGTATGACCTGGTCGAGCAGCTCGGCACCATGGCGCAAGCCTATGGCGCCTGGGTGCGCCTGCACTACGTGTATCCGTATCCGCATGTCGACGACATCATCCCGCTGATGGCCCAAGGCCTGGTCTTGCCCTATCTGGATGTGCCCTTCCAGCACGCCCATCCGGATGTGCTCAAGCGCATGAAGCGCCCCGCCAATGGCGAGAAGAACCTCGACCGCCTGCGCCGCTGGCGCGAGATCTGCCCCGAGATCGTGGTGCGCTCGACCTTCATTGCCGGCTTCCCTGGCGAGACCGAAGAAGAGTTCGCCTACCTGCTGGACTTCCTCAAGGAGGCCGAAATCGACCGTGCCGGTTGTTTCGCCTATTCGCCCATCGAAGGCGCGCCGGCCAATGAACTTGAAGGCGCCTTGCCTGATGAGGTGCGTGAAGAACGCCGTGCGCGGTTCATGGCCGTGGCCGAGCAGGTGTCGATTGCCAAGCTGCAGCGCCGCGTGGGCGCCACCATGCAGGTGCTGGTGGACAGCGCGCCTGCTTTGGGGCGCAAGGGCGGTGTAGGCCGCAGCTACGCCGATGCGCCGGAGATCGATGGCACCGTGCGCCTGCTGCCGCCCGAGAAGGCCAGCAAGACGCTCAAGGTGGGCGAATTCACCAAGGCGCGCATCGTCGCGGTGGAAGGCCATGACCTGATCGCTTTGCCGATCTGATCGCGTCACGCTCCCAGAAAGCCTCTGCCGTGGATGCCACCAAGCTGATTCATCACCCGTACCAGGCCCCGGATGGCTTTCAGGGCGTGGCCCCTGGTGTGCACAAGGCGTCGACCGTGATCTTCGAGAACACGGCGGCCCTGAAGACGCGGCAGTGGAAGGACAAGAGCGGCTACACCTATGGCCTGCACGGCACGCCGACGACCTTCACCCTCGAAGAGCGGCTGGCCACGCTGGAGGGCGGCTTGCAGACCCTGCTGGCGCCTTCCGGTCTGGCGGCCCTGGCGCTGGTCAACATGGCGTGCCTGCGCGCTGGTGACGAGGTGCTGATCCCTGACAACGCCTACGCCCCCAACAAGGATTTTGCGCGGGGCGAGCTGGCCCAATGGGGCATCAGCCACCGCTTCTATGACCCAATGGATGCGGATGCCCTGGCCGGCCTCATCACCGAACGCACGCGCCTGCTGTGGCTGGAGGCCGCGGGCTCGGTCACCCTGGAGTTCCCGGATCTGCCGGGCTTGCTGCGCGTGGCTCGTTCCCACCTGAAACTGGTGGTGGCACTGGACAACACCTGGGGGGCGGGGCTCGCCTTCGATGCCTTCGACCTCGGCTTGCCCGACAAGGGCGGTTCGCGCGGCGTGGACATCTCCGTGCATGCCCTGACCAAATACCCCTCGGGTGGAGGTGATGTGCTGATGGGCTCGGTCACCACGCGTGACGAGCAACTGCATCTGCAGTTGAAGCTGGCCCACATGCGACTGGGCCTGGGCGTGGGGGCCAATGACGCCGAGTTGGTGCTGCGCGGTTTGCCCAGCCTGCCGCTGCGCTATGCGGCGCACGATGCCGCCACGAGGCAGGTGGCGCACTGGTTGAGTGCTCGCCCAGAGTTCGCGAGCGTGTTGCACCCGGCCTTGCCGGCTTCGCCGGGCCATGCCCATTGGGCGCAGTTGTGCACAGCCGCAGGCGGGCTGGTGTCTGTGGTGTTGGACGGTGCGCGCTACAGCGAAGCGCAGGTCCATGCGTTTGTGGACGCGCTCAAGTTGTTCAAAATCGGTTATTCCTGGGGCGGGCCCATGAGCCTGGTCATGCCTTACGGCTTGCGGGGCATGCGGCAGTTTGGCGCGCTGGGTGGGCGGCCCGACGGCACGTTGGTGCGCTTTGCCATCGGCTTGGAAGAGGTCGGCGATTTGCTGGCTGACCTGGATCAGGCGCTGGGTGTGCTGGCGGCCAGGGCGCCCTGAAGCGGCTTCAGTCCTGGCTGGTCATTGCCCGGCGGCATGCAGCGCATTGCCCGCTGCGATCGGGTCGCCGGTGCGCTCGAACACCTTCAGCCAGGTGCCGTAACTGGGCATTTCCTTGACTTTCCAAGGGTGGAAGCCGGGCTTGTAGTAGGCCAGGTAGTAGCCAATGGTCGGGATGAACAGACCGCCCGGTTTGTAGAACCACCACAGGCCACGCGCCCACAGCTGCATGCGTTGCCAGAAGTTGAAGCCATCCACCTTGAACATGTGGTTCATGATGCGCGCCACCGTCAGCGGGAAGCCAAACGTGATGGTCAGCATGGCCATGTTGCGGCGGAAGTAGCCGGCCTTGGCGACCTGCGTGAGCACATCGAAGGCCACGGCCTTGTGCTCGACCTCTTCAATCGCGTGCCAGGCGTACATGGCGCGCACACGCGGGTCGCTGGCTTCCAGCAACTCGCGCCAC
>JACPOH010000094.1 GCA_016185075.1 Aquabacterium sp.
GCCAAGCCCTCCACAACCGTCACCTTTTCTGACAACTTGGGCAATAAAACGTGGCGCGTTGCCCCTGCAGAATGCGCCGTACGGGTGTGCCACAAACCCGACAGGGCTGGCCCTCGCGTCCGTAAACCTGGGTTGTCAATTGAAAATGACCTTGGGATCCCTGAGCATCCTTGAAATCCTTCAGGCTGGAACCACCCAAAGCAATCGCTTGCTGCAATACCAGTTGAACTTCTCGCGCCAGCTTGTCGCAGCGTGGTTTGCTCAGGCGCCGCGCAGGCAACCTGGGGTCGATACCTGATCTGAAAAGCGCTTCGCATGCGTAGATATTGCCGGCGCCCACCACGACGTCACCGGCCAGCAAAGCCTGTTTGATGGCCACCGAACGGCCTTTGAGCCGCTCATGGAGATAAGCCCCATTCATCGCCTCGTCAAAAGGCTCGAGCCCCAGACCCGCCAGCAATTTGCCGGGCATCCCCTCGTGCATGGAAGGCCCCCACACGACGGCACCAAAACGCCGCGGATCGGTCAGCCGCAAGCTGCCTTGGTCGGTCACCATCTCGAAGTGGTCGTGAACCCCGGCCGGAGGCAGCCGCCGGGAAAAAGCCAGGGAGCCCGACATGCCCAGATGCACCAGCAAACCGCCCTGGGCGCCATCCGGCCCGCTCATGGGCAGCCAGAGGTATTTGCCTCGACGCAACACCTTGCCCATCCGCCAACCGTGCAAGGCGTCAACATCATGGCCGACGGGCCATCGCAGCGGTTTGCCCAGGTGCACGGAGCGCACAGTCGCGCCTTCAATGCGGTCTGCAAAACTCCGGCGCGTGACTTCGACTTCGGGTAATTCAGGCATGAAGGGAATTATCCCGTGCCAAACGAATCCACCGCGGAGACGGCGAGTGGCCGCCACATCAATAGAATGGCCACATCAGTTGGAGACCCCATGTCCCTCTCTTTTGCCAATTTGTCCGCCGCCGCATCCAGATCTGAAGCCACAACAGCCATGCCCCGGCGTTCGCGCCTCGCCGTGGCGGCCGCGCTGGCAGCCAGCACCCTGGCACTGGGCTGCCTCAGCACCGCATTCGCCCAGGACAATGCGGCCGCGCCGCCTGCAGATGCCAGCCCAGGCGCCAAAACATCCTTTGCAGCCAAGCCACCCGTTCAGAACTCGGCAATGGACGGCGCCCTGTTCTATCAAATCCTGGTGGCCGAGGTCCAGGCCAATGCCGGCGACGCGGGCTCGGCCTACCAACTCTATCTGGAATCCGCCCGCAGGCATCAGATCAGCCAGTTGTACCAGCGCGCCGTGGAAATCGCTTTGCGGGGTCGCGCGGGTGAACAGGCGCTCACCGCTGCCAAGGCCTGGCGCCAGGCCATGCCCCAATCGCGAGAGGCGTCCGAGTACACCGCACAAATCCTGCTCGCGCTGGGCCGCACCAGTGATCTGGCGGCCCCATTGCGCACCCTCATCCAGCTGACCCCGACACCGCAACAGCCCCAGGTGCTGGCATCCCTGCCGCGTACAGTGGCCCGCCTGAACGACAAGCGTGCCGCAGCGCAGGTGATCGACGACGCCACCCAGCCCTGGCGCCAGCCGCCGCTTGAGCTGGCCGAAGCCTGGGCCGCCAGTGCCGAAGGCTGGATGCAAGCCAAGGACTACGACAAGTCCATGGCAGCCCTGGACAAGGCAGCAGCCCTCAAGCCGAGCCTGCCCAACCCCGGCCTGATCGCCATTGACCTGATGAACATCGACCCGCGTGCCGAACAGTTCGTCAAACGCGTGTTGGCTCGCCCTGACGCGCCCTCGCTGGTGCGGCTCGCCTATGGTCGCAAGCTGGCTGGCACGCAGCGCTATGCAGAGTCAGCCGAACAACTGGAGCAACTGCTGGCCGCACAGCCCGATCAGATGGGCACCTGGGTCACCCTGGCTGCCGTGAGGCTGGAGCTCAAGCAGCTGGACAAGGCCGAGGCGGCGCTGCAACCTCTGCTCAAGCCTGCACCCAGCGGCGACAAAGCGAGCGCGGCCTCACCGGACGCTAACGACGTCGAGCAGGCCTACTTGCTGATGTCGCAGATCGCGGAACAGCGCAACCAACTGGCGCAATCCAGTGCGTGGCTGGAGCGCGCCGACCCCAAGCATGAGCGGCTCAACATCCAGGCCCAGCGCGCGCGCCTGCTGGTCAAGCAGGGCAAGATCGCCGAGGCACGCAAGCTGATCCGCGACCTGCCTGAAGCCGAACCACGCGATGCGGTGATGAAGGTGCAGGCTGAAGCCCAACTGCTGCGCGACGTGCGCCAATGGGAGGAGGCCTACAAAGTCCTGGACGAAGCCACCAAGCGCTTCCCGGAAGACAGCGATCTCTTGTACGACCAGGCCATGCTGGGCGAACGCCTGAAAAAGTTCACCGAGATGGAAGCGCAACTGCGCAAGGTCATGGAGATGGCACCGGACAACCCCAACGCCTTCAATGCACTGGGCTACAGCCTGGCCGACCGTGGCATCCGTCTGGATGAAGCGCGCACACTCATCAAGAAAGCGCTGGAGCTGCGACCCGGCGACGCCTTTATCACCGATAGCCTGGGCTGGCTTGAATTCCGCGCCGGCAACGGCGCCGAGGCCTTGCGCATCCTCAACGAGGCCTACCAGTCTCGGCCTGATCCGGAAATCGCAGCGCACCTGGGTGAAGTGCTCTGGACGCAAGGCAAACAGGATGAAGCCCGCCAGTTGTGGCTGGATGCCTTCAAGCGCGAGCCCGACAACGACACACTCAAAGAGACCCTGACACGGTTCAAGATCAAGCCGTGAACCTGCCACGCGTCTTTGCGCGCGCCTTGTGCGTGCTGTGGCCCTTGATGCTGCAGGCCTGCGCCAGCGTGTCAGAGGGCGACCCCATCGTCGCCCAGATGCGTTCCGGTGGTGCCTGTGCGACTGCAGAGACGCCATCCGCGCCCGGCGTGTTGTCGCCTGCGCAGGCGGGGCAAGCTCCTGCGCAGGCTCAAGCGCTGCCCCGCATCGACCTGCAAGGTCAGATGAGCGTCAAGCTCAGTGCCTTTGCAGACCAGCCCGCAAAAGGCCTGAGCCTGGGCTTTTTTTTCTCCGGCAACACCGACACAGGCCAGCTTGACCTGATGACCCTGATGGGCAGCCAGATGGCACAGGTGAACTGGCAACCGGGCGAGGCCTGGCTGATCAATGACAAGGGCCGCTCGCGCTACGACAATCTGGACGACCTGAGCCAGGCCGCTTTAGGCGAGCCCCTGCCCTTGCGGCAACTGGTCCACTGGATGCAGGGGCATCCAGACCCGGAACTGCCCAGCGCACCGGGCGCTGAGGCCGACACCTTCACCCAGCAAGGCTGGTGGATCGACGCGCGTGAACTGCCCACCAAGAAACTGAACGCACGGCGCGAAGCCACGCCGCTTCAGCGCGGCGTCCAGCTGAAGATCTACCTGGACCGCTGACGCGCCCACCCGCCTTCTCATGCCCAGCCTGCACAACCTGCCCGCCCCTGCCAAGATCAACCTGTTCCTGCACGTGACAGGTCGTCGCCAGGATGGCTACCACCTGCTGCAGTCCGTCTTCATGCTGATCGACTGGCAGGACACCCTGCACATCGAGACCCGCAGCGATGGCCAACTGCGCCGCCACGACCTCAATGTGCGCCTGCCCGACGATGACCTGTGCCTGAAAGCCGCGCGGCTGCTGCAGACAGAAAGCCACACATCGCAAGGATGCGACATCCGCATCCACAAAGAAGTGCCCTGGGGCGCTGGCCTGGGTGGCGGCAGCTCGGATGCCGCGACCGTGCTGCTGGCACTCAACCAGCTGTGGGGGCTGAACTGGTCACGCACACAGCTCGAAGCACTGGCCGTGAAGTTGGGCGCAGACGTGCCCTTCTTTGTGCGCGGCCACAACGCCTGGGTTGAAGGGATTGGCGAGTCCATCACCCCGATCACCTTGCCACCCGAGGTGCTGAACACCCCTCTGGCCCTGCTCAAACCACCCGTCGCCGTTCCGACCGCGGCGATTTTTGGCAACGAATTGCTCAAGCGCGACACAAAGCATGCTATAGTCGAAGACTTTCTTGCAGCGCCCCAGCGCTTTGGCAGAAACGACTTGCAAGCTCCTGCGGAGTCTTACAGCAGTCAGATCAGCCAGGCGCTGAAGATCATGCAGAACCGTTTCGGCAACAGCCGGATGACGGGCTCAGGCAGTACCGTGTTCTCGTGGATGTCCACTGACACAAACAGCCAGACACCCACCTTCCAGCCCGCCGATCTGGGCCTGAATGATCCCGCATGGGTCGGTCGCGTCAGTCGCGGTCTGATTCAGCATCCACTGCTTGATTTGCTCGATCCGATCCCAGATTGATCCGCAAAACAAACAGTGAAGATTCTGAGCAACAGACTTGAATGACGCAAAAAACCGGCTATAATGCGAGGCTCTGAATAAGAGAGCAGCTTACGAGGTTGCAGCGCAATGAAGTAGCAATACATCAACGCACTGTGTCCTGTGTAGGGGAATCGCCAAGTTGGTTAAGGCATCGGATTTTGATTCCGACATACGAGGGTTCGAATCCTTCTTCCCCTGCCAAATCATTCGTTCGATCGAACTGATCGAGCACCACCTGCCCTACACCTTCCGCGAAGGTTCTGCCTGACCGCAGTCAGGTACTCCTCAGGGCAAGGTGCTGGGCAGATGCTATTTTTGCCATCGTCCCACGTCTAAGCCCGGCCCGCCATGCTTTCCGATACCGTTCTGTTCACCGGCAACGCCAATCCGGCGCTCGCTCAGGAAATCGCCACCAACCTCGGTATCTCCCTGGGCAAGGCCTCGGTGGGCCGCTTCTCCGATGGTGAAACCACCGTCGAGATCCAGCAGAACGTGCGTGGTCGCGAGGTGTTCGTGGTGCAGTCCACCTGCGCCCCCACCAACGACAACCTGATGGAACTGCTGATCATGGTCGACGCCCTCAAGCGTGCGTCTGCCCAGCGCATCACGGCCGTCATCCCCTACTTCGGCTACGCCCGCCAGGACCGCCGTCCTCGCTCGACCCGCGTGCCCATCTCGGCGCGCGTCGTCGCCAACATGCTCGAAGCCGTCGGCGTCAACCGCGTCCTGACCATGGACCTGCACGCCGACCAGATCCAGGGCTTCTTCAACATCCCCGTCGACAACATCTACGCTTCGCCCGTGCTGCTGTCCGACCTGCAGGCCAAGAAGTACGAAGACCTCGTGGTCGTCTCGCCTGACGTCGGTGGCGTGGTGCGCGCCCGTGCGCTGGCCAAGCAACTGGGTTGCGACCTGGCCATCATTGACAAGCGCCGTCCCAAGGCCAATGTGTCCGAAGTGATGCACGTCATCGGCGAAATCGATGGCCGCAACTGCGTGATCATGGACGACATGATCGACACCGCCGGCACCCTCGTGAAGGCCGCCGAGGTGCTCAAGGAGCGCGGTGCCAAGAGCGTGTACGCCTACTGTACGCACGCCGTGTTCTCGGGCCCGGCCATCGAGCGCATCAAGAATTCGCATCTCGACGAAGTCGTGATCACCAACACCATTCCGCTCAACGACAGCGCCAAGGGCACCGGCAAGATTCGCCAGCTCACCACGGCCTTCCTGTTTGCGGAAACCATCCGCCGCATCACCGATGGTGAGTCGGTGACCTCCCTCTTTTCGGAACAGAACAACAACTTCTGATCCGATTTCCCTGACCGGGCCTTCACAGGTTCGGTCTTTTCACAGCGCCTGGTCGCGGGCGCTATACCAACTTGGAGCATTCCATGAAATTCACCGCCTTCGAGCGTAGCCTGCAGGGGACCGGAGCGAGCCGCCGCCTGCGCAATTCCGGCAAGACACCTGGCATCGTTTACGGTGCCGGCCAAGAGCCCAAGAACATCGAGCTGGACCACAACGCGCTGTACCACGCCATGCGCAAGGAAGCTTTCCATTCGTCCGTCCTGGACATGGAGCTGAACGGCAAGGTTGAAAAGGTTCTGCTGCGCGACTACCAGGCTCACCCCTACAAGCCTCTGGTCCTGCACGTTGACTTCCAACGCGTTGACGCCACCACCCGCATCCACAAGAAGGTGCCCGTGCACTTCGTGGGCGAGGCCGAGTCGCCTGCAGTGAAGGTTGACAAGTGCATCATCAACCACGTCACCACCGAACTGGAAATCGAGTGCCTGGCTGAACAGCTGCCTGAATTCCTGACCTGCGACCTGAGCAAGGCCGTCAAGGGCCAGACCTTCGGCGTGGACGACCTGGGCCTGGCTGCCCACATCAAGGTGCTGACGCACGGCCGCAAGGCTCCGACCCTGGCCACCGTGGTCGAGCCCGTGGAAGAAGTCATTGCCGCCCCCGTGGCTGCTGCCGAACCCGCCAAGGGCAAGAAGAAGAAGTACTCACTTCTTTCCTTGCGCTCACGCGAGTCAAGCCCCGCTCAAGCGGGGCTTTTCTTTTTGTGGATGCCACTCTGATAATCCGCACCCATCATGATTCGACTGTTTGTGGGCCTGGGCAACCCTGGCCCGGAATACGAAGACACGCGGCACAACGCCGGATTCTGGTTCATCGACGACCTGGCCCGCCGCCTGGGTGTCACGCTGCTGCCTGATCGCGCCTACCACGGCCTGGTCGCACGGGCCAACACGCCGCAAGGGCCGGTGTGGCTGTTGCAGCCGCAGACCTACATGAACCTGTCAGGCAAGTCGGTGGCGGCCCTTGCGCGCTTCTTCAAGATCACGCCAGAAGAAGTGCTGGTGGTGCATGACGAGCTCGATCTGCTGCCTGGTCAGGTCAAACTGAAAAAAGGCGGCGGCCACGGCGGCCACAACGGCCTGCGCGACATTCACGCCCAACTGGGCACGCCCGACTACTGGCGCCTGCGCCTGGGTATCGGGCACCCCGGCGTCAAGCACGAGGTCGCCAACTTCGTGCTGCGCAAACCGCCGCAATCCGAGCGCGAGGCCATCTTCAAGTGCATCAGCCAGTCGCTGGATGCCGTCGATGCGATGCTGGCGGGTGACATGGGCAAGGCCGTCACGGTCGTGCATGCACAACCTCAACGCCCGAAACCGCCCCGCAAGGATGCGGCGGACAAACCCGTCGAGCCAGGCAAGACCAGCCCCCCGGAGGCACCACAGCGCTGACGCCGGCATCAGCCGGGTCGGCCTGAACCACATACAACACAAGGAGGAAGGTTTACATGACACACCGGACACACAGCATCCAGTCACGGCATCTGCGCATGGCCGCTTATGTGGTCACGGCAGCCACCGGGCTGCTGATCGGCACCCGTTGCGCAGCTTCACAAGCCCAGCCACCCACACCGGCCAGCACCACACAGAGCTGGCGTTGCACCGGCGCTGCGGGCACCGTCATCTACAGCCAGCGACCCTGCGAGGGCGAGGGCGAACTCAGGCAGATGGCGGATGAACGAAGCGCCAGCCAGTTGCGACAAGCGCGCGACAACCAGCTGCGCGACGCCAAGCTGGCCAGGCAGATGCAGCGAGAACGTCGCCATGAAGAGCGCATGGCCAGCCTGGAGCGGCCCATTTCCCTGTCAAAGAACAAGCCGCACGTCATCAAGGCCACGCCCAACGACCACCGCCCCAAACCGGTCAGCGACTCGACACGCCCGGTCAAGATCAGGTCA
>JACPOH010000095.1 GCA_016185075.1 Aquabacterium sp.
GCCGACCTCGCCGGCGGACAGCCGGTCGCGCGCGACCGACTTCGGCGTGAAGACGCCGAGCTGGTCGGCGCCGTAGACGGCGTCGCTCGCCATCATCCGGATGCGCTCGCCGCGCAGCAGCTGGCCGTCGACCACGCGCACCAGCATGACGACGCCGACGTAGTTGTCGAACCACGAGTCGATGATCATGGCCCGGAGCGCGCCGGCCGGATCGCCGCGAGGCGCCGGCATGCGCTGCACGACGGCCTCGAGGATCTCGTCGATCCCCTCGCCGGTCTTGGCGCTGCAGGGGATCGCGTCGTCGGCGTCGATGCCGATCACATCCTCGATCTCGGCACGCGCCCGGTCGGGGTCCGCCTGGGGCAGGTCCATCTTGTTGAGGACCGGCACCACCTCGACGCCGAGGTCGAGCGCGGTGTAGCAGTTGGCGACGGTCTGTGCCTCGACGCCCTGGCTGGCATCGACGACCAGAAGCGCGCCCTCGCAGGCGGAGAGCGACCGACTGACCTCGTACGAAAAGTCGACGTGACCCGGGGTGTCGATCAGGTTGAGCTGGTAGGTGCGGCCGTCGCGCGCGACGTATTGCAGGGCCGCCGTCTGCGCCTTGATGGTGATGCCGCGCTCGCGCTCGATGTCCATCGAGTCGAGGACCTGGGCTTCCATTTCCGCAGACGATCCGCGAGGGTGGATTTGCCGTGGTCGATGTGGGCGATGATCGAAAAATTGCGGATCTGATCCATGCTCACGGCGAACAACCGAGACCGGGAACGTCAGCGGCAGCGCTGGCACTGACGAAAGCGGTTCGTCGGCGCCTTTTCGAGGCGTCAAACGACCCCGCGGAGGGCCAAAAAAAAAGGCACGTCGAATCGATGACGCGCCTTCCAACAAAACGTATGGCAACTGCTTGTTGGGTCTTCATTGTAGTCAAAACCCCCCGTCGCAAGCCGCGCCAAGGCTTGATTTCTCTACGTTGCAGGGTGCCAACACGAAATCTATCCACAGATTGTCCACAAATGGCTGTGGACGCCCTGGGGGCAATTTCGGAGTGTCGGAGAACTCCCCCGGCCGCTCTCGAACCCGCTAATAGAAGCACCCCGGAAAGCCGCGGCCGCGACGGCCGTGGTCGAAGTTAGCGAGCGCTCGCAATTATTGCCGGGTCGGCCTCACGATCACGAACCGCGCCGCATCGCCCTGGCGGATCAGCATCGTCACTGGCTTGGACTTGTCGAGCTTGGCGACGACGGTTTCGAACTGCTTCACGTTCGTCACCTCGACGTTGTCGACGCTGAGGATCACGTCGTTTTCCCGAATGCCCGCGCGCGCGGCGGCGCCTTCGACGCTCTCGACCTTCACGCCATGCTTGATCTTGAGCTCGCGCTTTTGCGCATCGGTCAGGTCGGATGCGGCCACGCCGATGCTGCTGACGGTCGGCGGCTTGGCGTTCTCGCGCTCGGCGGGCTTGCGAGCGACGACGCGCTCGGGCTCGTACTCGGCGACGACGACGGTGAGGTCGCGGCTGCTGCCGCGCCGGAACACCTGAAGCGTCGCTTTGGTCCCCGGCTTGATGCTGCCGACGATGCGCGGCAACTCGACCGAGGTCTCGACCGTGCGGCCGTCGACCTTGGTGATCACGTCCCCGGGCTCGACGCCCGCCTTCTCGGCCGGACCGCCCGCTTCGACGGACTGGACGAGCGCGCCGACCGGCTTGCCGAGGCCGATCGATTCGGCGACTTCGCGCGTGAGGCGCGCGATGACGACGCCGATGCGGCCGCGGATGACCCGGCCGCCGACGCGCAATTGCTCCGACACGCGAGTCGCCTCGTCGATCGGGATGGCGAACGAGATGCCCATGTAGCCGCCGGAACGGCTGTAGATCTGCGAGTTGATGCCGACGACTTCACCGCGCATGTTGATGAGCGGCCCGCCGGAGTTGCCGGGGTTGATGGCGACGTCGGTCTGGATCAGCGGCAACAGGTCGCCGGTGTCGCGCGACTTGGAGCTGACGATGCCCGCCGTGACGGTGCTCTCGAGGCCGAACGGGGAGCCGATGGCGATCACCCACTCGCCCACCTTCAGCTTGGACGCGTCGCCGATGCGCACGGTCGGCAGTCCGCTCGCCTCGATCTTGACGAGAGCCACGTCGGAGCGCTTGTCGGCGCCGATCGTCTTCGCCTTGAACTCGCGCTTGTCGGCGAGGGTGACGATCACCTCGTCAGCGCCTTCGACGACGTGGGCATTGGTCATGACGTAGCCCTCGGCGCTGAGGATGAAGCCCGAGCCGACGCCGCGCGGCTGCGCCTCGCCGTCGGGCGGCTGCGGCGGGTTGCGCGGGTTGGGGCGATTGGGCTGTCCGGGAACGCCGAAGAAGCGACGGAACAGCTCCGCCATCTCGTCGTCCTGCTCGTTGCCC
>JACPOH010000096.1 GCA_016185075.1 Aquabacterium sp.
GCCCTGCGCCGCGGCTGACGCACACCTCTTGCAAGGCCAGCGGCCCGCTCTGGGTTGACGCCAGCCAGCGCGACACAGTTGGCGCGAGCGCAGCCATCAGGACGACCATGGCAGTCATCCAGATGATCCAGCGTGGAGGGGCGATGCGGCGCGCTTGCATGTTTGTTGCGCAGTGTAAAGCAAGGCGAGTGTCCATTCAGCTGGCACCGAAGGCCGGCTTTGTGCAGGGTCAATTTCTTGCCGGGAAACGAGGCTGGTGGGCTAAAATGGGTCATGCGCCCATTTCCTGGCGCGGTGTTTTGACTGTGTGACTGATGGCCTCCAGATCGGGCTCCCCGCCCCCAACCGACCACGATGCCTTGCTGGACGCCATGCAGGCCGTGCTGGTGCCGCTGGCTGATCTGTCAGTGGCCAAGGGCTTGACCTTCGCCACGGTGGAGGAGGCTTTCAAGCAGGCATTCGTGCGTTCGGCGCAAGAGGCGCAACTGGCCCAAGGCCTGCCTGCTCACCGCCTGGTCAGCCGCATCAGCGCGGCCACCGGCATCAACCGTCGCGAGGTCACTCGTCTGACCCAATCCGATACGGGCGCACCCACGCCAGCTGGGGCTTCGCTGGTGTCACAATTGTTCACGCGCTGGGTGTCCGACCGCCAGTTGCGGGTCAAAGGCAAGCCGCGTGTCTTGCCGCGGCAGGGGGATGCGCCCAGCTTCGAGGCGCTGGCGCGGTCGATCACGCAGGATGTGCACCCCCGCACTTTGCTGGACGAGTTGTGTCGGCTGAACCTGGCCCGCCTGGATGTCGCCAGCGACACCGTTCACCTGATCCAGGATGGCTTTACCCCGCGCGGGGACTGGCAGCGCATGATCGCCTTTCTGGGTGACAACGTGGGTGACCATCTGCACGCCGCAGTCGACAACGTGCTGCGCGACGAGCCGGCCCATTTCGAGCAGGCCGTGTTTGCCGAAGGTTTGTCTGCCGCTTCGGTCGAGCAGGTGCGTGTGCTGGCGCGCAAGCACTGGAAGGCCCTGATGACCGAGGCTTTGCCTTTGCTGGAGCGCCGTATCGAGGCCGATGCCGGGCAGCCGGAGTCTGCCAGCCACCGCGTTCGGCTGGGGCTGTTTACCTTCCACGAAGACACGGCACAGGCCGGGCCTGAAACCGGCGAGGCAGGGGGTGCTCCCCGGCGTTTGCCAAGCGGGAAATGACATGTTGAGATCCATCCGACCACGCGTCGTCTTGATGCTCGGCTTCGTGCTGAGCCTGGTGTTGGCTCTGGCCGGTTGTGGTGGTGGCGGGGGCGACACGCAAGCCAACGGCAGCGGCGTCGGGTCGGGTGGGACGGGGTCCTACACGAATGGCCCGGTGTCCGGCCTGGGGTCGATCATCGTCAACGGCGTGCGCTATGACGTGTCGGGTGCGGTGGTTCACCGCGACGATGATGCGGATGACAGCGTGCGGCATGACGCCTCCGAGGTGAAGGTGGGCATGGTGGTGGCCGTCAGCGGTTCGGGCATCGTGCCGGCGGGCACCGGTGTGCTGCCTGTGGCTGCGGCATACACCGTGCGCTATGGCAGCAGCCTGATCGGCCCGGTGTCGGCGGTGGATGGCGCAGGGGCGTCCATCACCGTGCTGGGGCAAACCGTCAGGATCACGAGCAAGACAGTGCAACCGGCCAGCCTGAGCGTCAATGATGTGGTGGAGGTTCACGGCCTGGCCGATGCCATGGGGGGCTACACCGCGACCCGCATCGACACCCTGGCTGGGTCAACCAGCACCTACAAGATCGTGGCCCTGGTTGATGGCGTCGACAGCCAGGCCATGCGTCTGGGGCTCAATGGCAACCTGACTGTGTCGTATGCGGCGCTGTCGCTGCCAGTCGGCGTCACGCCCGGTGCGCGGGTGCGCGTCTGGTTCGGCGCGAACCAGGTCAATGGGCAATGGTCGGCCACGCGCATCCTGGTGGACCAGCCCCTGGTGAGCGACAGGGAAGAGGCCAGCCTGGAAGGCCTGATCACCAGCCTGCCGCAAAACAGCCTGATGCGGGTGGACGGCGCCCTGGTTGACGTGAGCCGTCTGAGCCTCCCGACCCTGGCGCTGGGTGAGCGCGTGCGCGTTGAAGGCCGCTTGCAGGCCGGGGTGCTCGTGGCCACCGAACTGGAAGGCCCCAACGCGCTCGAGCGCGAAGAGACCGAGCTGTTCGGGGCGGTCAGCCAATTGACCGGCCAGACCTTTGTGGTGAGGGGTGTGACGGTCGCCTACACGCCTTCGGTGGTGGAGGGCAACCTGGCCAATGGGGCCTGTGTGGAAGTCCATGGCCAGGGCTATAACGCCGATGGCCAGTTGCTGGCCACCGAAGTCAACGTTCACAGCAGCTGCAACTGAGCGAGCGGCCAGTGTGCCGCTCAGCGCACGGCGTCCTGGATGCGGACTTCCATGCCCTGTGTGCCGACCTTGACCGGCTGTGACTGGCCGGACCAGTCACCTGGTTGCGGCATGGCCTCACCGCTGCGTGACACGCGGGCACCCACCACCACGTCGCTGAAGCCGGAGAGCTTGAACTGAGGCGCCATCGCCATGGCGTCCGTCAGCTCGAAGCGGTAGGGCAGGTCTTTGACCTGCTTGCGCACGATGGCCAGCGGCATCTTGGGGCCTTGCGCCGCCTTGGCAAAAATGAACACGGTGTCCTCCGGTGAGACCTTGCCCGCCAGCTCCTTGGCCAGGCTCACCATGCCCGACACGGTGCCCCCGCTTGCTGTCTGGATGTCACGCTGTTCGCCCGGTGGTGGCGCTGGCGCTGGAGCGGCTTGCTGCGCAGGCAGGCCCGCACGTTGCCGGGCGTCGTCCAGTGCGCTTTGCATCTGGCGCGCCAGCTCAGGGTTGTCGGCTGGGGCATGTTGTACCGCGCGTTCCCACAGTGCGGCCGCAGCCTTGAAGTCCTGCTTGTCGTAAGCGATGGTGCCCGACAGCGACAAGGCCTTGAAGTTGTTGGCATCCAGGCTCAGGGCCTTGGCCACCAGCTTGGTGGGTTCCCCTTCCAGCGTGCGGCCTTGTGTGACAGCCAGTGCATCAGCGTAGTCGGCATACAGCTGGGCATCATCAGGGCGTTGCTCGATGGCCTGGCGGTAAGCGGGCAGCGCCTCGTCAAAGCGCTTGAGCGCGGCATAGGTGCGCGCCAGCATGGCCCAGCCCTCGGCGTTTTGAGGCTGGGCCTTGAGCTTGGCCACCAGGCCGTCGACCATGGCATTGATCTGGTCCTGCTTCATGGTGTGAGGCGCGCCCGATGTGTCCTGGCTACCCTTTCCATCGGCTTGCGAGGTGGCGGCACGGCTGTTGCCTGCCGGCTCGACATGCCAGGCCTCGGGCGTACCCACCAAGGCATAGCCACCGGCACCGACGGCCGCGACGAAGGCCACCATGGACCACAGTACCTTGGGTGACAAACGAGCCGATGCCGGTGCCAGCACGCCAGCAGCCTGGCCATCGCCTGGCGTGCTGGCAGACGAGTCGGGGGAGGTCATCACCGCTTCCAGCAGCTGGCGCTCCAGCCTGGCCTTGGCCGCCTGGGCCTGGTCTTCGGGCAGGGCGCCGCTGCGCGCCAGTTCATCCAGTTGGCGCAGTTGCGTCTTGAGTTGATCGATGGCGCTGCTCATGGGGCTTCCGGTGTGTCGGGTGTCTCGGGGTCGAAGGCATCGGCGTCCATGCGGCTACGGCGGCGCAGGTTCCACCACAGGAAGCCCAGGCCGCCTACGGCCAGCAGGCCGGGGCCGAACCACAGCAGCAAGGTGTTGTTCTCCACCGGCGGGCGGTAGAGGATGAAGTTGCCATAGCGCGCGGTCATGTAGTCGCGGATCTGCTGGTCGCTTTTGCCTTGCTGCAACTGCTCGCGGATCTGCTGGCGCAGGTCGATGGCCAGGCCGGCATGTGAATCCGCAATGGTCTGGTTCTGGCAGACCAGGCAGCGCAACTCGCTGGCAATGGCCATCATGCGGGCTTCCTGCTCGGGGTTGTCGGCCAGGGGCGCGGCCTCGCCGGCATGGGCCGGATCAGCAGCCAGGCTGGACAAGGCCATGCACAGGGCGAGACAAAGCGCGGCAGACAGGACCAGCCAGGCCCGACGCCAGGTCGATGAGACGTGCCAGGCCGTGCGCATGGATGCAGGCGTGCATGGGCTCATGACGGCGAGAGGAGATGCGGGCAGCACGGGGTCAGCCATTCAGTTGCCTCAACAGGGGTTCGATCTTGTCGCGCAGCACCTCGGGCGTGATGGGGCCGATCTGCTTGTAGCGGATCACGCCTTGCTGGTCGATGACGAAGGTTTCGGGCACGCCGTACACGCCGAAGTCGATGCCGACGCGGCCATCCTGGTCGAACAGGGATTCGACATACGGGTTGCCACCAGCGCGCAGCCAGGCCTGACCGTCAGGGCGTTCGTCCTTGTAGTTCAGGCCGTAGATGGGCACGAGCTTGCGCTGTGCGAACTCGACCAGCACCGGGTGCTCTTCACGGCAGGCGCCGCACCACGAGGCCCAGACATTGAGCATCCACACCTTGCCCAGCATGTCTTCCTTGCGCAAGGTTCGTTGCGCATCGGCCAGTGTGGGCAGGTTGAAGGCGGGCGCGGGCTTGCCGATCAGGGGCGAGGGCACTTCTCGCGGGTCGTGCTTGAGGCCCAGGCCCAAAAACACGGCCAGTGCCAGAAAGATGCCCAGGGGGAGCAAAAAGCGTTTCATGCGGCAGCCCCTTTCATGGCTTGCAGTGCGCTGGCCTCTGCCGCCTTGCGGGCCCGATAGCGGCGGTCGCTGGCGGCCAGCACGCCACCGATGGCCATGATCAGGCAACCGCCCCAGATCCAGTCCACAAAGGGCTTGTGGTAGATGCGGATGATCCAGGCGCCCGAATCCAGTTGCTCGCCCATGGACACGTACAGGTCGCGCGTGATGCCCGCATCGATGGCGGCCTCGGTCATCGGGTTGGTTTGCACGCGGTAGATGCGTTTTTCAGGGTAGAGCGTGGTGACCGCCTTGTCGCCACGGGTGATGGCCATCTCGCCGCGCGCGGCCACGTAGTTGGGGCCTTGCACCTCGCGCACATCACGCAGGGTGAACACATAGCCGCCCACTTCCGTGCTGTCGTTGACGTTCATCTTGACGTCGCGTTCGGTCTCGTAGGTCCTGACCATGCTGACGCCAAAGGCGAAGGCGGCCACGCCCAGGTGAGCCACCATCATGCCGATCATGGCCGTGGGCAGCTTGCGCAGGCCGTTGAAGATGTTGCTTGCGGGCTTGATCTTGTCCCACAAGTCCACGAGCACCGAGCTGACGATCCAGAAGGCCATCCACAAGCCGAGTGAGGTGCCCAGGGTGATCTTGCCGGCCAGCCACTGGGTGGCCAGCGTGGCGACCACGGATACCACCAGTGCCCAGCGCAGGCGCACGGCCAGTTCAGGCAGCTCGGCCTGCTTCCAGCGTGCCAGCGGCCCTAAGCCCATCAGGAAGACCAGCGGGGTCATCAAGGGCACGAAGACGGTGTCGAAGTAAGGTGGGCCCACCGAGATCTTGCCCAGGCCCATGGCATCCAGGAACAGCGGGTAAAGCGTGCCCAGCAGCACCGAGCCCGTGGCCACGATCAACAGCACGTTGTTGGCCAGCAGCATGGACTCCTTGGACACCATGCCAAAGCGCTGGCCCAGGCCCACGGTGGGGGCGCGCCACGCATACAGCGTCAACGAGCTGCCGATCACCAGCACCAGGAAGCCCAGAATGAACAGGCCGCGCTTGGGGTCCGAGGCAAAGGCATGCACCGAGGACAGCACGCCCGAGCGCACGAGGAAGGTGCCCAGCAGGGACAGCGAGAAGGCCGTGATGGCCAGCAGCACTGTCCAGTTCTTGAAGCTGCCACGCTTTTCAGTCACCGCCAGTGAATGCATCAGCGCCGTGCCGGCCAGCCAGGGCATGAAGGAGGCGTTTTCAACCGGGTCCCAGAACCACCAGCCGCCCCAGCCCAGCTCGTAATACGCCCACACGCTGCCCAGCATGATGCCGATGGTCAGGCAGACCCAGGCGGCGATCGTCCAGGGGCGCGTCCAGCGGGCCCAGTTGGCATCGAGCTGGCCACCGAGCAGGGCCGCGATCGAGAAGGCAAAGGCCACCGAGAAGCCCACATAACCCATGTACAGCATGGGCGGGTGCGCCACCATGCCGGGGTCCTGCAGCAAGGGGTTGAGGTCGCGGCCATCGAGGGCCATGGGCAGCAGGCGCTCAAACGGGTTGGAGGTGACCAGCATGAAGAGCAAGAAGCCCACGCTGATCATGCCCATGACCGCCAGGATGCGCGCCAGCACGGCCTGCGGCAGGTGCTGGCTGAACTGCGCCACGCACAGCATCCAGAAGGCCAGCATCATCACCCACAGCAGCAAGGAGCCTTCGTGGCCGCCCCACACGCCGGCGATGCGGTAAGGCAGCGGCAGGGCGCTGTTGGCGTTCGAGGCCACATACAGCACCGAAAAATCATTGCGGATGAAGGACGCCATCAGCGCGATGAAGGCCGCGCCAATCAACACGAACAGCACGCGCGCCAGCGGGCGGGCCAGCCCCATCAAGGCCGCATCGTTCTTGTAGGCGCCCCACATCGGGACGGCGGAGAGCAGCAGCGATACGGCCAGCGCCAGCACCAGGGCGATCAGGCCCAGTTCGGGGATCATTTCGTCTCCTTGGCTTGCCCGGCTTCGATGCGGGCGTTGGCTTGCGCCGCGCGCTTGAGCGCTTCGGCGGCTTCAGGTGGCATGTAGTTCTCGTCGTGCTTGGCCAGGACCTCTTGCGCCACGAAGACACCGTCGGCGCCCAGCTTGCCTTGCGCCACCACGCCTTTGCCTTCCTTGAACAGGTCGGGCAGGATGCCCTGGTAGCGCACCGGCACCTTGCGGAAGGTGTCGGTCACCACGAAGCTGACCATCACACCGTCACGCGTGACCGAGCCCTTCTCGACCAGGCCGCCGAGGCGGAAGGTGCGATCCAGCGGGGCCTCCTTGGCCACGATCTGCGAGGGCGTGAAGAAGAACACCAGGTTCTTCTGGAAGGCGTTGAGCACCAGGGCCGCTGCGATGCCGAGGATGGCCAGGCCACCCAGGATCAGCATCAGGCGCTTTTTGCGCGGGGTCATGTCAGGCATCCTCTTGTTCGTTGGTGGCCACGTCCATCGCTGCTTGCCAGGCCTGGCGGCGACGGTGTGCCGCCATCAGCGGCTCGATCACCATGCACAGCAAGGTTACGCCATACGCGCCCCAGATGTACAGGCCGTAGCCATCCATGGCAATGAATTGAGACAGGCTGTGCCATTGCGGTGTCGACATGGCTTACTCCTTGTGTGCGTTCACCAGCGCCTGCACCCACTGCGTTTCACGCTCGCGCTCCAGCACGATGGCACGGGTGCGCGTGAAGACCACGGCAAAGGCATAGGCCCAGAAGGCCACGGTCATCAGCAGCATGGCAGTGAGCATGGTCGAGGCCATCTTGGGTGCGGCCGTCATGCTGATGGAGGCGCCCTGGTGCAGGGTGTTCCACCAGCGCACCGAGAAATAGATGATGGGCACGTTGATGGCGCCCACCAGCGCAATCAGGGCGCCGGCCGCGTCGCTGCGCCGTGGGTCGTCGATGGCTTCGGTCAGCGCCATGTAGCCCAGGTACAGGAACAGCAGGATCACCTCGGACGTGAGGCGGGCATCCCACACCCACCAGGCGCCCCAGGTGGGCTTGCCCCAGAAGGCGCCCGTCCACAAGGCGATGAAGGTGAACAGCGCACCCGTTGGGGCGATGGCGCGCGCCAGCATGGACGCCAGCCTCACCTTGAAGGCCCAGCCCACGGCGGCCCACAAGGCCATGGCCATGTACATCACCATGGACATCCACGCGGCCGGCACGTGGATGAAGATGATGCGGTAGGACTGGCCTTGCTGGAAGTCGGTCGGTGCCACGATGAAGCCCTGGTACAGGCCAGCGGCGGACATGATCAGGCAGAGGGCCCACAGCCAGGGCATCAAGGCCGCGGCCAGGTGCTCGAACTTCGATGGCGCGGCGAAAGTGGTCCAGCTCAGCTTTGACATGGTTCAGTCCGGGGCATCAATCCAGGGCAATCTTCAGGGCGGCGGCGGTGGCCCAGGGTGCGCCCAGCAAGGTCAGCAGCAACAAGGCACCCAACAGCGACAGATGGCCTTCGGGTGACAGCCCCGAGGATACGGCCACCACCGCGCCGGCGCCAAAGATCAGCACCGGCACGGCCAGAGGCAGCACCAGCAGGACGATGAGCATGCCACCGCTGCGTAAACCCAGTGTTAACGCAGCGCCCACACCGCCCAACAGGCTGAGCACCAGGCCAGCAGGGCGCAGACCCACACCACGCCGGGTGCGATGGTGCGCAGGGTTTGCGGCTCGGGGCCTACGCCCAGCGGAAACAGGCTGGCGGCCACGATGAAGAAGACCAGCGGCAGCAGGGCCTCGACGCGGCGCCGTGCGGCCAGTCGCCAGTCACGCAGGATGAGGGGCCACATCGCTCAATTCCTCGCCAAGCTGGCCACTGCGGCCAGATCGAGTTCGATGCGGTCCGGCAGGGTGAGTGCCTGGTGGCTGGTCAGCACCACCGAGCCGCCTGCCTGACGATGCGCCTGCAGCAGGGCATTGAGCATGGCCACGCCGGTGTCATCCAGCGCGTCAAAGGGTTCGTCCAGCACCCAGCAGGTGTCGGGCGGGGTGAGCAGCAGGCGCGCCAGGGCCACGCGGCGGCGCTGGCCTTGCGACAGGGTGCGCACCGGGCTGTGGCGCTTGCCCTTGACGCCCATGTGGGCCAGCGCGTCCAGCAACTGAGCCTCGTCGGCCTGATCACCATGCAGTGTCACCAGGAAGGCCAGCGCCTCCTGGGCGCTGAGGTCCTCCTTCAAGGCGTGCTGGTGGCCGAGGTAGACCACGCGGGCGGCGCGCTCGATCTGGCCCTCGGCCGGCTCGGACAGGCCTGCCAGCAGGCGCAGCAGGCTGGTCTTGCCCTGGCCATTGGGGCCTCGCACCCACAGCAGTTGACCGGCTTGCACGCTCAGGTCCAAGCGGTCGAACAGCAGGCGTGCGCCGCGACGGCAAGCCAGTGCCGTGGCACGCACGTGCCAGCGTCCGGGGTCAGTAGTCGTAGCGGTAGCCAAGGAAGTAGGTGTAGCGGGTGCTGCGGTCAATGCTGGTGCCCTCTGTGCGGGTGTAGTCCACGTTCAGGTTGGACTCCAGCGTGACGGTGGGGCGAGGCTTGAATGATGCCTTCAAACCGGGGCCCCAGGCGACCGTCGTGATGTTGAGGCCGGATGTGAGGTCCTGGCTGATGTTGCGCTGCCAGCGCAGCCCGGGCTCGATCTGCCAGGCGTCACCCAGCGGTGTCATGTTGTTGTAGTTGAGCATGTAGGTCTTGACCATGCGGCCGCGCATCACGGAGGCGGTGAACACATTGGTGTCACGCTCCGAATACAGGTTGGAGCCGATGGCCAGCAGGCTCAGGGTGCGGGACTGACCGCTGTCGGGCTGGCCGGTGGGCAGCACCGGGTTGGGGGCAATGGGGCCGGTACGGTTGAGGTCCACCGTGGCACCCGCCTGCCATTGCGTGGTGACCGGCCTGGTCACGGAGAGCATGGCGTGCGTCCAGTACGAGACGTTGTTGCGCACCAGTTCGCGCAACTGGTCGACGCTGTAGCCGTGGTTCTTCAGGTCGTTGATGGTCTGGGGGATGAGGCCCGCGTCCACAAAGTCCTGGAACTGGAAGAACAGCGTCTGGCTCAGGGCGGCCGGGGTGAGGGCGCGGCGTTCGTACAGGCCGTTGACCGTGGTGTTGTCTTCGGCCATGTACATGCCTTGCAGGCTGGCCACGTTGAGCTTCTTGAAGATCACGTCATAGTCGGTCGAGCCCATCAGCGAGGCGTTCTGCGTGAAGTAGCGCAGGTCGGCGCCCACGGCGCGGCGGTCCACCTCGCCGTCGATCACGCGTTGCAGCACGAAGACGGAGCCGCCCAGATTGGGCGTGAGCGCATCGGCATCCAGCGCCGTGCCCATGAAGTAGCGCTTCGATTGGCCCAGCTGGTAGGTGGGCGAGCCCACGGCGGCCGAGACCTTGAGCTTGGGCTTGAGCAGGTAGCTGCCGGATGCGCCGTCATAACGGCCTTCACCGCCCCACATGGCCGATTGCCGGCCCAGCCGGGTACGCAGGCCGTTCTTCAGGCCCTGGTAGTCGAAGTAGGCGGCGGTGAGGCGGTTGCGGTGGCGGCTCTTGCCCTTGAGCTGGGCTTCGCTCAGCAGGTTGTAGTCGTACTGGTCGCGGACCACCATCTTCATGTCGCGCTCGCTGTCGCGTGAGCGCCAGGTGGTGTCCACATTGGTTGAGAGCAGGCGCTGGTCAGTGGTGCTGATGGGCGCCTTGCTGCGCTTGTCGATCTCATCGGCGCTCAAGGGCGAGCCATCGGTGTCGCGCACGGCCTGGCTTTCGGTGGTGGACTTGCCGCCGTAGTAGTACTGTGAGATCGAGCCGGTGACCGTGGTGGTGCGCTCGGGCTTGGGCGGCGCTTCGATGGTGGTCGCCGGTTTCAGCTCGGTCGGCTGGATGCCCGCCAGTGCCGCCTTGACGCGCTCGGCGCCCGGGCCTTGCGGGTACTGCTTGAGGTAGGTCTCGAACTCGGCCTGGGCCTTGGCGGGCTCGCCTTGCGCCAGCCGCACCATGCCTAACAGCTCCTGGGCGTCGGGGGTGATGGCGGTGGGAGGCAAGTCCAGCAACTGGTTGAGCAGCTTGACGGCATCGTCCAGCCTGTTTTGTTCATAGGCCTGGCGCGACTGCGCCATCAGCTCACGTGACTGCTGCTCAGGGGATTGCTGCGCGGCCGGCGTGGATGGGGCCGCGGGTGTGGTGGCAGGTGAGGGGGCGACGCCGGCTTCAGCCTTGGCAGGAACGGCTTCAGTCAGCTTGACGATCACGGCCTGGGGGAAGCGGCCTGACAGCGTCAGTTGCCTGAGCGCGGCTTCGGCTTCGGCCAGCGTGGCGAAGTAGCCCAGGTCCATTTCATGAACCTGCTTGCCGTCCACCACGCGCCGCGCCGTGAACACCTGGTACTGCTGCAGCACTTGCGGAATGGGCGCATCCACAGTGACCTTGGGGTCGCTGGAGCGGGTCAGCGCAATGACGTACCGCTGATCGGGTGTGGGCGCAGCTTCGGTCTGCCTGATCGACGTCTGCTTGACTGCCGCACCCAGGCCCTCCAGCACCACCTCGATCGTGCGGTCGCCCTTGCCAGTGCGCACCTTGAATGGCGTGCTCTGGCTCAACGAGATCACCAGGCGGCGGTTGACGTCGTCGAGCTTGTCGGCGCGCACGGGCTCGTCTTCGATGGTGAGCGTGGGCAGGCCCTCGGTCTTGACCACACGGCGCTCGCCGGCCACGTACACCGGCGGCACGTCGGTCGGCCGAACCTGGTAGTAGGCCTGCGTCAGGTCCTTGGAGCGAGACAGCGTTGACCGCAGCAGGCTCACCGGGTTGCTCAGGCGGATCTGCACCACCGCGTTGTTGCCATCACGGCGCACGTCGATGTCATCCATGATCTCGGCATGAGCAGACCAGGTGCTCAGGGCGATCAGCGCGGCCAGCAGCCGAGGGCGTGTCACAAGCTTCATGTTGGCGTGGTGTGAGCGGGCGGTGTGCCTCAGTTCCAGTTGCGGTAGGTGCTGCCAACGTCACCCAGCGGGCGGTGGCAACCCGATTGAGAGCAGTCGGTGACGCCGGTTCTTTGTCGGTGGGTCAGCGACTTGCGCTCCATGCTGCCCAGGTAGGCCGTGCCGGCGTTGTGGCAGGCGTAGCACCATCCAGACCCACCGCCCTGGCTGTTGTTGTGGTTCATCACGGCGGAGCCGAACCCGCCCGCGTTGGTGTTGGTGTGGCAGGCCTTGCAGTCCAACGTCGCGCCATTGAGCAACTGTGTTTCAGGGATGTGGTTGTTGGGTTTGGCGGTGGCGCCCGATCCGGCATAGGTGGGCGTGTGGCAGGTCTTGCAAGCCTGCGCGCTCACGGCCGTGTGGTTCATCGTGACGCTGCTCGTCCAGGCCTGTTGTGACTTGTGGCAGCCGTCGCACTTCACGCCGCCAGCCTGGATGGGGATGTGGCTGCCGGGCTTGCCTGTGGCCGTGCTGCCGTTGTGGCAGTTGTCGCAGGTGCCCGTGCCCACGGCATTGGCGGCCGAATGGGTGTAGGTGACGCTGGTCCACGAGGCTGTTGACTTGTGGCAGGACTCGCAATTGCTGGCAATGCCCGCATGCAGCGCGGTGTTGGGCTTGCTGGTCAGCCCATAGGCCGCGGTGAGGTGGCAGTTGGCGCACTGGCCGATCACGCTCACATTGCCGTGGAAGCGACCGGGGTTCCAGGCCGCGTAACCGCTCTTGTGGCAACTGTCGCAGTTGCTGATGGCCACGCCGGTGAGCGACTGATACGGAATGTGGTTGCTGGGGCGCCCATCGGCCGGTGGGTAAGCACCAGAGTGGCAGGTCGAGCAGGTGCCGGTCACGGTGACCTGGGTGTGGTTCCACTTGGTCGGTGTCCAGCCGGTGACGTTGTGGCAGCTGTAGCAATTGGCCGTCACGGGGATGTGGCTGCCGGGCTTACCGGTGGCGGCGCTGCCGTTGTGGCAGCTGGCGCACTGCGTGGCGGCGGTGAAGCGGCTGTGGTCCACCCTGGCTCCAGTCCAGCCGCTGGTGTTGTGGCAGGACTCGCAGCCGCCCGTCACCGTGGCGTGCAGGCTGTTGGCGGGTTTGCTCGTCAGGCCATAGGCGCCGGTGAGGTGGCAGGTGGCGCACTGGCCGACGATGCTCACATTGCTGTGGAAGCGGCCAGGGTTCCAGGCGCTGTAGCCGCCTTTGTGGCAGCTGTCGCAGTTGCTGATGGCCGTGCCTGTGAGCGACTGGTAAGGAATGTGGTTGGCCGGACGCCCGTCAGCGGGCGGAAAGGCGCCGGAGTGGCAGGTCGAGCAGGTGCCAGTTACGGTGACCTGGGTGTGGTTCCACTTGGTCGGTGTCCAGCCCGTGACGTTGTGGCAGCTGTAGCAATTGGCTGTCACGGGGATGTGGCTGCCGGGCTTGCCGGTGGCCGTGCTGCCATTGTGGCAGGTGGTGCACTGCGTGCTGGCATTGAAGCCACTGTGGTCTACCTTGGCGCCGGCCCAGCCGCTGGTGTTGTGGCAGGACTCGCAGCCTCCCGTGACCGTGCTGTGTGTGGCATTGGCAGGTTTGCTGGTCAGGCCATAGGCGCTGCTGAGGTGGCAGCTGGCGCACTGCCCAACGATGCGCACATTGCTGTGGAAGCGCCCGGGGTTCCAGCTGCTGTAGCCGGCCTTGTGGCAGCTGTCGCAGTTGCCGATGGCCACCCCGCTGAGCGACTGGTAGGGGATGTGGTTGCCCGGCCGCCCATCAGCAGGTGGGAACGAACCGGAGTGGCAGGTCGAGCACATGCCGACCACGTTGACCTGCGTGTGGTTCCAGCTCGTCGGTTTCCAGCCATTCACATTGTGGCAGCTGATGCAATTGGCCGTGACGGGGATGTGGCTGCCGGGTTTGCCGCTCGCGGTGGCGCCGTTGTGGCAGGAGGCGCAGTTGGTCGCAGTGTTGAAGCCAACGTGATCGGGCTTGGCGCTGTTCCAGTTGCGTGTGGTGTGGCAGCTGTCGCAAGCGGCGCGCGTGGGGATGTGGCTGGCGGGCTTGCCCTGCGTTCGCACGCCATCGTGGCAGGTCTGGCAGCTGGTGCCTGGCGGCACGCCCGTGGTGTGGCTGAAGCGCGGGTTGGTGAACGATTGCGTGCCGTGGCAGCTGTCGCAGGTCTGGGTCGCTGTGTTGGTGGGGATGTGGGTGGGCGGCATCACCACGTTGGACCTGGACAGACGCGAGCCGGTGGTGTGGCAGGTCTGGCAATCCTTGGGGGTGCCCTTGAAGACCCCGTTGGTGTGGCAGGACTCGCAGCGCAGGGTGCCGTGCGCACCGCTGAGCGGAAAACCGGTCTTGAAGTGATCGAACTTGCTGGCCGTGGCGTTCTGGGCCTCAGCCCGCCCGGGCGCCACCCCCAGCATCAAAGCCAGAACCAGCAGCAGCGCGAACGCGGCCGCGTGGATCAGGGGCTTGATGAGGTGGGTGGGCGTCATGAACGAGGGGCGGGGTACTGCCAACTGCGACTACAACTACTAAATGTGAAAACTGCACATTCATTGTAGGGGCTTGTTTCTGGCTTAGGCTGAAGTGTTTTTCAAGTTGTTTCCAGCCTTTGGTCGAGTGGCACTGCTCGCAGCGCCCGCCGAACTGGCCATCGTGCGCGTCGTCCTTGCGATGGCAGTCAAAACAACGCTGACCGGTCTCGGCCACGGCCTTGCCGCTGGGGGCGGGCTGGCTGTGACAGGCTTCACAACTCAAGCGGGTGTGCTCGCCGGTGAGGGGGTAAGAGGTCTGCCTGGCATGGTTGAAATCCCAGGATTTCCAGTTGCGGGTGTTGTGACAGGTCTCGCAACGGGCCCCGAATCGGGCTTTGTGTCGGTCGTCTTTGCGGTGGCAGGCCACACAGTCGCGCTGCACATCATTGAAACGTTTTGTTGCATGACAGGCTTTGCATTCGACGCGGCTGTGGCTGCCGGTTAACGGGAAGCGTGTCCTGCCGTGGTCGAACTGGGTGGTCTTCCAGTCCTTGTCGTTGTGGCATTGCGCGCATTGCTGGCCCTGCGTGCCGTCGTGCTTGTCGTCCTTCTTGTGGCAGCTGTAGCAGGCCATGCCCGTGTTGCGGAAAGCCTTGAGCCCGCCTTGATGGCAGTCGCTGCACTTGATCTGGCTG
>JACPOH010000069.1 GCA_016185075.1 Aquabacterium sp.
TAGCAGGGCAGGGTGACGAGCTCCGGAAAGTCGCTCAGCGATTCGGTGGCCAGGCCGATGTCGGCGGTTTCGTCCAGCACCATCTGAGCCACCTGTTCGGGCGTGCCCTGGTGCAGGCTGACCGAGACCTTGGGGTACTTCTTGCGCAGCGCCGCCACAGGTTCCGGCAACACATAGCGGGCTTGCGTGTGCGTGGTGGCGATCGACAGGGTGCCCGCGTCCTGCATGGCGTACTCATCGCCAATTCGCCGCAGGTTGCCCAGTTCACGCAGGATGATGTCGATGGATTGCAGCACCTGCTGGCCCGGCTCGGTCACGCGTTTGAGGCGTTTGCCGTGCCGCACAAAGATGTCGACGCCCAGTTCTTCCTCCAGTTCCATGATGGCTTTGGAGATACCCGGCTGAGAGGTGTGCAGGGCCTTGGCGGTTTCAGTCAGGTTGAGGTTGCGGCGTGCCGCCTCGTAGACGAACCGGAACTGGTGCAGGTTCATGCGGTTTGCCTTCTTCAGTCTTCAGGCTGTGACAGTTGCCACGCTGCGTCCACCAGACCCTGGATCAGGACATCGGTCTCGCCCACGGCAGGGGACAGGGTCCAGCGGATGTCCGGGTGCTGACGGGCCATGTCTTCCAGCAGCTGAGGCAGGTCCTTGCGGACGTGTCCGCCCGCGCCGAGGAACAAGGGCACCACGGTGATCCGTGTGCAGCCTTTGCGCACCAGGTCGGCCGCCGCCTTGGCGATGCTGGGCGACATGAACTCCAGATAGGCCAGCTCCACCTCGTCCCCGCTGGCCGCAGCGCGTGCGCGCAGGCGGTCGGTCACGGTTTCAAATGGGCGGGCCCAGTTGGGGTCTCGCGCGCCATGGGCAAAGAGCAGGATGCCGGATCGGTCCATATGAGATCAACCTTACAAGGTGAACAGCGGGGTGTTTCAGCGGTAGCGCACCAGCCAGACAAAAGCGCTCAGCGACAACAACAGGTAGGCGATGCTGGGCGCCGCCGCCGCCAGCCACGGTTGCCACTGGTGCAGCAGGCCAAGGTGGCTGGAGATGTGGTTGATCAGCACAAAGCTGATGCCCAGCATGATGCCGCCAAAAATCTTCAGGCTCATGCCACCGCTGCGCGCGTGAAGATAGGCGAAAGGCAAGGCCAGCGCCACCATCACCATGCAGACCAGCGGGTAGAAGGTTTTCTTCCAGAACTCGATTTCGTAACGCTGGGCCGCCTGTGCGTTGGTGGCCAGATGCTGTGTGTAGCGCCACAGTGCCACCGTGGACATCGTCTCGGGTGGCAGCACCGAGGCCGAGACCACCAGCGGCGTCAGGCTGCTTTGCCAGTCAAGTTGATCCGGGTGCGTCTCGGCAATGATCTTGCTGCCGTCGAGCACGGCCTGCTCGCCAACCATCTCGTGCGACAACCAGCGGGTGTCGGTCACCTTCCTGAGGTGCCACACGGAGCCCGTGGCCGTGGTGGCGTCACCCAGCGCTTCGACCTCGGCACGTTCGGCCGACAAGCGCCGCACCAGTCGCCCTTGCGGGTCGAACTCGAAAATGCGCACCAGCCCGAACTCACCCTGGCTGTTGGCCGAACCGACGTTCACGGTGATGTTGCTGAAGCCCTTGCCTGGTACTTCGCGGCGTTCGCGCAGCCAGGTGCCGCCATGGCCCAGGTTGAGCCCTTGCCGGCTGCTGAACTTGGCGCGGTGCAAGGCCAGTTGCTGCTCGGACCACGGCACATACCAGTTGCCCACCAGCACCATCAGCAAGGCGGCCAGCCCACCCAGCACGGCCAGCAGGCCCAGCGCCCGGCCGGGGCCCAGGCCACCCGTGCGCAGGATGGTGAACTCCGAGGTCTGGGCCATGCGCGCCAGCGCCAGGATGCCGCCGATCAGCAGGGCGATCGGGAACAAGTCATAAAAGTGCGCACCCTGCAGGAAGATGCACGTCCAGATGGCGTTCATCAGGGTGTAGCCATGGTGGCCAAGGTCCTGCAGTTCCTCGACGAAGTCGATGAAGAAGAACAGGGCCGAGAAGGCCAGCGTCACGAAACCCACATGGGTCACCACGGTGCTGAAAATCAAGCGGCGAACGGTGTTCATGCAGCCCCCCCGGCACGCTTGAGCCGACCGCCCGGGCCGGCGCGCCGTGTGACGGTCTGCCCCGGCAGCAGGGCGCCATCGCGCCACCACAACACGGCCAAGGCCCCCAGTGTCAGACCGCCGTGTACCAGCAGCAGGCCACTGACCCAACCCAGCTTGCCCTGGGTCACCCAGTTCTGGCTCAGGCTCAGCAGGTTGAAATACACCACGAACACCAGCAGGGCATAAACCAGGTTCCAGTTGCTGTTGCGGCGTGCATTGCCGGCTGCCAGGCTGAGGCCGGCGAGCACCATGTTCAAGGCGGCCCAGACCAGGCCGAAGCGCCAGTTCAGTTCACCATGGGCTTCCTTGCTGTCCATGCCCAGCAGCTTGTGTGTGGGCAGCGAGCGTACGTCTGGCGCCAGTTTTTGAGGGTCCACCACCTCGCCCACCAGGATGCGGGCGGTGTCAAAGCGCGAGAGCGTCTTTTCGGCGGTCGCCAGATCCGTCTGGATGCGCTCCCCCTGGCTCAGCACCAGGTAGCGCAGATCCTTGTCGATGCGCAACTGCCCCTCGCGTGCGGTGATGACGGATTCCTGGCCCTTGTCGGTCAGCACCATGAAGACGTTCTTGCCGGTTTGCTGGCCATCACTGTGGCTGTCGATGAAGAACACGCGCTTGCCATCGGCCGAGGTCTGAAACTGCCCGGGGGACACACGGGCCATGTCGGAGCGCTTTTCGAAACGGTATTTGAGCACCTGGGTCTGGCTCTGCGCCCAGGGGCGCGCAACCAGCGTCGAGAACGCCACGACGGCCAGCACGGGCCAGGCCATGCGCAACAGTGGCGGGATGAAGCTGAACTGGCGGGCGCCGCTGGCCTGCCAGACCACCATTTCGCTGTCGCGCCACAGGCGGCTGAGCACGGTCACCACGGCCACGAACAAGGCCAGGGCGATCAGGATGGGCAACTGGCCGATCACCGTGTAGCTCAACACCAGGCTGACGTCGGCCGGTGCGAAGCTGCCCTTGGTGGCCTGGCCGAGGACGCGGATCAGCACCATGGTCAGGACCACGGTCAGCAACACCACCAGCGTGCCGATAAAGCTGCGCCAGAGTTCACGGCGCACGGAGGAATCGAATAACATTGGTCAGATCAAATCAATCCGTCCATTATGGACTCGCACTGCATGGACTACCGCTCCACCGTGGCCGAAGGGCCCGCCCTGTCCCAGGTCAACGCCGACGCACTGCTGCTGGTTCTGACCAGCGATCAAGCCAGCACTGGCGACCCGGTGCTTGACAAGCTGGCCAAGGAAGCGGTTGCCGCTGAAGATTTCGCCTACAAGGCCGGGCGCGCGCTGTACGTGCACCGTCCGGCCGGCGTGAAGGCTGCCCGCCTGGTGCTGCTGGCTGCGGCCGACAACAAGCCCAAGTCGATCAAGGCTGCGGTCGCCAAGGGCCTGGCCCAGGTGAAGGAGCTGGGTGTCGCGCATGTGGCGGTGGCCTCCGCCAAAGGCCTGGAGTTGACCGCCGACCATGCCAAGGCCCTGGTGCTGGGCGTGGCCGATGCGACTTATGTCTACCGCCACACCAAGCCGAGTGCGCCCAAGGCCGGTGCACTCAGGAAGGTGACGGTGGTGAGTACCTCCGCCGAAGCCGCTGCTGTCAAAGCTGGCCTGGCGCAGGGGCAGGCTGTGGCCGAGGGTGTGGCCCTGGGGCGCGAGCTGGGCAACCTGCCGGCCAACTACTGCACGCCAACGCATCTGGCCAACGAGGCCAGGCGTCTGGCGCGCACCTTCAAGCACATCAAGGCCGAGGTGCTGGAGCGCCGCGCCATCGAGAAGCTGGGCATGGGCTCCTTCCTGTCGGTGACCAATGGGTCCGCACAGCCACCCAAGTTCATCATCCTGCGCTACCAGGGGGCTGCGGCTTCTCAGGCACCGGTGGTGCTGGTGGGCAAGGGCATCACCTTTGACACGGGCGGCATCTCGCTCAAGCCGGGTGCCGGCATGGATGAAATGAAGTTCGACATGGGGGGCGCCGCCAGCGTGCTGGGCACCTTCCGTGCCGTGGCCGACCTGCAACCCAAGATCAACCTGATCGGCCTGATCCCCACGTGCGAGAACATGCCCAGCGGCACGGCCACCAAGCCAGGCGATGTGGTCACCAGCATGTCGGGCCAGACCATCGAGGTGCTCAACACCGACGCCGAAGGGCGCCTCATTCTGTGTGACGCCCTGACCTATGCCGAGCGTTTCAAGCCCGCGGCCGTGGTGGACATCGCCACGCGGACAGGTGCGTGTGTGGTGGCCCTGGGCAATGTACACAGCGGTTTGTTCTCGGCGGACGACGAGCTCGCCAACGCGCTGCTCGCGGCCGGCCAGGCCGCGCAGGACACCGCCTGGCGCATGCCGATGGACGAGGAGTACGGCGAGTCTCTCAAGAGCAACTTTGCCGACCTGGGCAATGTGGGTGGCCGCGAAGGTGGTGCCATCACGGCCGCTGTGTTCCTGAGCAAGTTCACCAAGGCATACCGGTGGGCGCACCTGGACATTGCCGGCTCTGCCTGGAAATCCGGTGGCGCCAAGGGTGGCACGGGGCGCCCGGTTGGTCTGCTGACGCAGTTCATCCTGGACCAGGCTGCGGCGGGCAAGGACGCCATCGCGCCCTTGGCGAGCAAGCCTGCAGGCCGCTCGGCAGCGGGCAAGACGACGCGCCGTGCGGCGGCCAAGAAGGCCACCACCAAGGCGTGACAAGGTAGCCATGGGCAAAGTGGAGTTTCATCACGGCGTGGGCGACAAACTGGCGTATGCCTGCCGCCTTTTGCGCAAGGCTTACAAGGCTGGCGCGAAGGTTGTGGTGACGGGCGACGTGGCCACGCTGCGCACGCTGGACAAGCAGCTGTGGGTGTTCGACGATCAGGAGTTTCTGCCGCACGTGATGGCGCAACCGGGGCAAGCCGTGCCGGCGCGTCAGCACGATACGCCGATCTGGTTGTCGGTCGACCCGGACACGGCCCCAGGCGAGCGCGGCATCCTGGTCAACCTGGGGCAGGAGATGCCGGCTGGCATGGCGCGTTTCCCGCGCTTGTTCGACATCGTCAGCAGTGCGCCCGATGACCGCCAGCTCGGGCGTCAGCGCTGGAAGGCCTACGCGGCCCTGGGCTGGCAGGTTCAGCCGCATGAGGTCAAGGAATGAACCAGGCTGCCCAACCCAATCCGGCCCAGGTGCCCACTTTGACCGAGGTGATCGAGCTGCTGTCGCCCACGCCTGTGCACGAAGATGGGCTGCATTCCCCCGCACGTCCCACACCTCCCGCGCCAGGCTCTCCTGCTGCTGCGCCCATCGTCACCCGAGGTCTGTCGGCCAACCCGGCCGCACACCCTGATGAACGCAGCGACGGGCGTTCCGCCTGGGCGCCGATGAGCACGGTGGTGCTGCCCACCCAGGTGCAGCAGCCTGGTCCGGCCGTGGTACCACCACTGGCAGACCTGCCTGTTCTGGACGCCGTGGTGCCTGAGGCCCTTGCCATGCGTGCAACGAAACCCGCGCCGCAGGCTGACGCGCCCCTTGCCCAGCGGCCCGTCCAGGCCACCCTGATCCCGACCGTGACCGACGAGGTCAAGCCGGTGGAGCCCGTTGCGGCGCCGGCTCTGGCGCCCGTTCTGCCCGAGATCTCGGAAGCGCAGCTGGCGCAGCGCGTGATGGGCGATGTGCAGCGCCAGATTGACGGCATGCTGGACTTCCGCCTGCGCGAGGCCATTGGCCCGGTCCTGGCCCGGCACACAGAGGCCCTGGTCAAGGATCTGCGTGAAGAGCTCAACCGCACCATGCGCGATGTGGTCACCCGTTCGGTGGCCCAGGAAATGGCCAAGCTCAGACAGCGCTGAGCCTGTGGCTGCATTTTTGAAACCCGTTTATCAATCATTCAGTTTTGAGGTGGACCTGATGTCTGGATCTGTTTTGTCTGTTCAAGCTCGTCTGACCCTGGCGGCTGCCGCCGCTGCTGCCTTGCTGGCCCCCACTGCGCAGGCCCAGACGGTGGTCAAGATTGGCCACGTCGGGCCGGTTTCCGGTCCGCAGGCTCACTACGGCCGTGACAATGAAAATGGCGCCCGCATGGCCGTGGACGAACTCAACGCCCAGGGCGTGCAGATCGGTGGCAAGAAGATCAGGTTCGAGCTGGTCGCCGAAGACGATGCGGCCGACCCCAAGCAGGGCACGGCCGCTGCGCAGAAGCTGTGCGACGCGAAGGTCAATGGCGTGGTGGGGCACCTGAATTCGGGCACCACCATTCCGGCGTCCAAGGTCTACAACCAGTGCGGTCTGCCGATGATCTCGCCATCGGCCACCAACCCCGAGCTGACCCAGCTGGGCTACAAGAACGTCTTCCGCCTGCTGGCCAATGACAACCATCTGGGTGCCGGCCTGGCCAACTACGCGGTCGACACGCTCAAGCTCAAGAAGGTCGCCATCATCGACGACCGCACGGCCTACGGCAAAGGCGTGGCCGAAGTGTTTGCCAAGGTGGCCAAGGAGCGCGGCCTGGAAGTGGTGAGCCAGCAATACACCAACGACAAGGCCGTGGATTTCAGCGCCATCCTCACGGCCATCAAGGCCAAGAAGCCCGATGGCATCTTCTTCGGGGGCATGGACCCGCAAGCCGGCCCCATGCTGCGCCAGATGCAGCAACTGGGCCTGAACAAGGCCTATCTGTTCGGCGGCGACGGCATCTGCACCGACAAGCTCATGGACCTCTCCAGCGGTGCCAAGACTCTCGCCAACGTGGTGTGCGCCGTGGGCGGCGCCTCCCTGGACAAGCTGCCCTCGGGCAAGGCCTGGCGCGCCCGTTATGACGCCAAGTTCCCCAATCAATTCCAAGTCTATTCGCCCTACACCTATGACGCGACCATGGTGCTGGTGGACGCCATGAAGCGCGCCAACTCGGTTGACCCGAAGGTGTATGGCCCCAAGATCGTGGAAACGGCTTACCAGGGCGTGACGGCCAAGGTGGCTTTCGAGGCCAACGGTGAGCTGAAGAATCCGGCGAAGACGCTCTACAGCTACAAGGATGGCAAGAAGCTGCCTTTGAACTGATTTCTTCAGAACCGCTCGAAATCCTTGCTACAATGGCGGGCTTCGGAGAGGTGGATGAGCGGTTTAAGTCGCACGCCTGGAAAGCGTGTGTAGGTTAATCCCTACCGCGGGTTCGAATCCCGCCCTCTCCGCCAGAATCAGGTTTCACAGCGTCCCATAAAGACCCCAGTTACCACGCGAAAGCCCCGTCACCACGGGGCTTTTTGCGTTTTAGCGTCCCATGGCGTCCTTTGACAGCCCGGGCAAATTGGGGGACTATTTGGGGGACTTATCCGCAGTCCCCCAGCTGTGCCAGCCAAAAGTCCCCCAAATGCCCCTGACCGACGCCACTTGCAAGAATGCGCGTTGCCCTGACGGCAAGGCCCGTGAACGTTATGCCGACAGCGGCGGCCTCTACTTGGAGGCCTTGCCCGCTGGGGGCAAGCATTGGCGCTGGAAGTACCGCATCGGCGGCAAAGAAAAGCGCCTGGCCATTGGCACCTATCCGGCGGTCACGCTGGCACAGGCCCGCCAAGCCCGTGACGAGGCCCGCAAGAAGCTGCTTGATGGCGTGGACCCCGTCCAGTCCAAGCTTGATGCCAGGCTGGCGGTGCGTGTGCGCATGGGCACGACCTTTGAAGCCGTGACACGGGTCTGGTTTGAGCACTGGCGCGGCCCGAAGACGGCCCGCCATGCCGAATACGTGATGCGGCGCCTGGAGGCAGATGTGTTCCCGGCGCTGGGCAACAAGCCCATTGCCGACATCACGGCGCCACAATTGCTGGCCATGGCCAAGGCGATTGAAAGCCGTGGGGCTTTGGACATTGCCAAGCGGGCGCTGCAGACCTGCAATCAGGTGTTCAGGTACGCCGTAGCCCACGGCATCATCGAACGCAACCCAGGGGCTGACGTGAGGCCAGGGGATGCACTCAAGGCCCGCAAGAAGACGAACTATGCCCGCCTGGACGGCAAGGAAGTGCCGACGCTGTTGCGCAAGATCGACTCCTACCAGGGCACGCCGCACACGCGGCTGGCGATGCAACTGATGGCCTTGACCTTTGTGCGCACGGGCGAGTTGATTGCGGCGCGCTGGGGCGAGTTTGACCTTGAGGCAGCCGAGTGGCGGATACCGGCAGAGCGCATGAAGATGCGGACGCCACACATCGTGCCCTTGTCAACGCAGGCTGTGGAGGTTCTGGCCACCTTGCATGAGCTGCGTGGCTTGAGCGATTTGGTGTTTCCGGGCCAGCGCAACCATGAACAGCCGATGTCGAACAACACCATCCTGCAAGCGCTGGAGCGCATGGGTTTCAAGCACCGGATGACAGGGCATGGCTTTCGCAGCATCGCGTCCACCATGCTGCATGAACTGAGCTTTCGGCACGATGTGATCGAGTTGCAGTTGGCGCACCAGGAGCGCAATGCGGTCAGTGCGGCGTACAACCACGCGACGTATTTGCCGGATCGGCGGGTGATGATGCAGGCTTGGGCTGATCATCTGGCGGCGTTGCGGCAGGGGGCGAAAATCGTGCCCATCAAGATGGCCTGATGTTTTTGCTTTTGTGAGTGGTTGGGGCGTTGTCTTCTTAACTAAATGGGAGCTCCAGTTTTTCAAATATGGATATCCCATATTTGGTGACCATGGATTTAATGAACTCAGGCTCTACGGACCAAA
>JACPOH010000070.1 GCA_016185075.1 Aquabacterium sp.
GCGTTGGTCGAGGAGAAGAACATGCGTCCCGCCCCGCCCGTGGCGAGTAGCGTCGCCTTGGCCTGCAGGATAGAAACCTCACCGGTTTCCATCTCGAGCGCAGTAACGCCGAGCACCGCGCCGTCCTGCGAGTCGCGCAGCAGGTCGAGCGCCATCCACTCGACGAAGAACTGTGTATTGGCGCGCACATTCCTCTGGTACAGGGCGTGCAGCATGGCATGCCCGGTGCGGTCGGCCGCGGCACAGGAGCGGCGCACCGGCTTTTCGCCGAAGTTGGACATGTGGCCGCCGAAGGGACGCTGGTAGATCTTGCCGTCCTCGTTGCGGCTGAACGGCAGGCCGAAATGCTCGAGCTCGATCACCGCCGGTGCCGCCTCGCGGCACAGGTACTCGATGGCGTCCTGGTCGCCCAGCCAGTCGGAACCCTTGACGGTGTCAAAGAAGTGATAGTGCCAGTTGTCTTCGGACATGTTGCCCAGCGAGGCACCGATACCGCCCTGAGCGGCCACCGTGTGCGAACGGGTGGGAAAGACCTTGGACAGCACGGCCACGTTCAGGCCAGCCAGAGACAGTTGCAGCGACGCGCGCATGCCGGAGCCGCCGGCCCCGACGATCACGACGTCAAACTTGCGGGTAGGAAGGGAAGTAGCGCTCATTTTTTACAGTCTCCACAGCACTTGGATGGCCCAGCCGGCGCAGCCCACGAGCCACACGATGCTGAACACTTGGAGGGCCAGACGCACGCCCACGGGCTTGACGTAGTCCATCCAGATATCGCGAACGCCCACCCATGCGTGGTAGAGCAAGGCAATGATGACCACGAAGGTCAGGGTCTTCATCCATTGGTGCGAGAAAATGCGGGCCCACTTGTAGTAGCTCAGCGGCTCGCCGAAGATCACTTGTGCCAGCAGCACGACGGTGAACAGGGCCATCAGCACAGCGGTGATGCGCTGTGCCAGCCAGTCACGCAGACCATAGTGCGCGCCCGTGACGATGCGCTTGGTTCCGTAGTTTTGAGACATGGTTGTTGTTTCCTGCGGTCGAAACTTGAATCAGAACAGGCCGAACAGCTTGGCGCCCAGCACCACGGTCAGGCCCAGGCTCAAAGCCAGGGTGATGACGGCCGTGGAGTGGCCCTGTTCCTTGCTCACACGGTGGGTGGCGTCCATGATCAGATGGCGCACGCCGGCAATGAAATGCTGCAGGTAGGCCCAGATGATGCCCAGCGCGATCAGCTTGAAGAACCAGCCAGGCACCAGACCGCCGGCGCAACCGGCGTTGAAGATGGCCGTGAACTCGTCGTACGAGATCTCGGTCGACACGCTGGTGTCGAACATCCAGATGATGAAGGGCATCAACAGGAACAGGACCGCGCCGCTGATACGGTGAAGGATCGAGACGATCCCCGCCGGAGGCAGACGGTAGCTGACGATGTCAGTCACGTGGATGTTCCGGAAGACGGGGCGTGGGGTTTTCGCGTTGTCAGCCATGTTGTTAAAGGCTCCTGCCGAGCGTCAAAAATCTGTCAAGAGGATGCGGGATTTTAGGGCAATCCCCAGCCCGACGAACGCGCTCAGCTTGTGGTCATCCACATGACAGGCACATGCTTTGCGTGAACAAGGTCAACAAATTGGTCGTCAGCTCAATTCATTGCGGTAATAGTGGTGATCGGTGCGATACAGACCGCGGCGCAACTCCACAGGCTGATCGCCGTAGGTGAAGGCCAGCCGCTCGACACTCAACAAAGGCGTGCCCGGCGCAACTTCGAGCAACCTGGCGTCGTTTTCATCGGCAGCCACGGCACGCAGCTTTTCTTCGGCACGGATCATGCGCACGCCGAACTCGGTTTCGAAGAGCCCATACATCGGGCCGCGGTATTCACTGAGGCGATCGGCCGTCAGGCCTTTGAACATGTGCCCCGGCAGCCAGATGTCATCC
>JACPOH010000071.1 GCA_016185075.1 Aquabacterium sp.
GCGCAGCAGAACTTCCTGGCCGCCAAGCAACTGAAGATCAACCTCAGCGGTAACCTCGATGGCAGCGTGTCCATTCAAGGACAAGGCACCAGGCTGCAGGGCGCGCAGATCAGCGTGGAGGCCGAGCAAGGCAGGGCCAGCATGGATGGCGCCAACATTGCGGCCACGGATGTCAGCATCCGTGGCGGGCGTGGCGTAGACATCGGCACCAGCCTGGACATGACCGGGTCCATCAATGGCGCCTTCAACGGCCCGCTGGATGTGGCCGTCAGTGGCTTGAATCTGAACCTGAGCACGCCCAAGCTGAGCCTCAGTGGCGGCAGCATCGGTGTCACGCTGCCGAAGGTGGACGTGTCGCTCAATGCGTTGGTGGACCTGGCCGTGGCCGGTACCGCGAAGGGCCAGATGTCGATTGGCGGCAACGGCTCGCAGATCGCGGCCACGCAGGGCGTCAAGTTGCAGGCCAGCGATGGCGACATCAAGCTCACGGGGGCCCGGCTCACCAGCGGTGCCAACACCACGCTGGAAACCCCCAACGGTGCCATCGATCTGGCCTCGGCGCTGCGTTTGAGCGGGAGCTTCGACAGTCAGTTCAATGTAGGGGCCCAATCCATTCTGGATCTGAGCGTGTCCATCCAGCAGTTGAGCCTGGGCCTCAAACCCACCTCTCTGCGCCTGGCGGGCATAGGCCTGGCTGTGGGCGCTGATCTCAGCGTCGGGGTGGGCGGTTTGTCCCTGGCCGGTAGCAGCGTGCCTTTGCTGAACACGAGCCTGGCCCTGAGCGGCACCGGTCGTGCAACGCTGGGCAGCGATGCGTCGTCCATCAAAGCCGGGCAGGACGTGCGCCTGATCGCCCAGGACGCCATCACGCTGTCCAAGCCCGACATTCAGGCCGATGGTCGCATCGGCATCACGGCCAAGTCGGTGGCCATCAAGGCGCCCGTGTCCACCACCGTGACGGGACAGTTGTCTGCGGCGTTACCGATACAACTGTTGCCCACGTTGGACGTGGACTTCAACAAGGTCAGCCTCAGCCTGGGTGGCGCACTGGCCCTGGCTCAAACGGGTGGCCAGCTCAAGGCCGCCAAGGGCATCGATATCCAGGCGCTTGACGGTGGCGTCACCACGGTGGCCACCACCATCAGCACACCGGGCACATTGAACATCAAGTCGACCGACAGCATTCACCTCGACGCTGGTACCTCGCTCACCAATGGCAAGCTGTCTTTCACCCCCACGCGGCTGACGGCCGGAGAGCAGGTGGCGTATGAGGCCCCTGCTGTGCGCACCTTCCTGCTGTCACCGGCCGTTGTCACGTCGCCCTTGATCACCCTCAACGGCCAACCGAAGTGACAATGGGCTGTTGTTGATGATCCGTCGATTCATGCCCGCCGTGTGTGGCGGGTTGATGAGCCTGGCTGCCCATGTCGGGGCGCAGGCAGCCGAAGAGCCCGTCGGGCTGAGCGTTTTGCGACAAAGCGACAGCCTTCGGCTGGAAGCCTTGCGCCAGCGTGTCCAGCCGAAACTTGGTGAAGCCGAAGGCAGTGCCACACCATCGGTCGCCGCGCCGGACACGCAGGACCGCCGCTGCCTGCCAGCGCACAGCGTGCGTGTGGCAGGCGCCAGCCTGATCCCCGACTTCGATCTGACTGCCTGGGTAGATGCGGTACCCGTTCAGGGGGCATGCATCGCGGTGGGTGACATCAATGGCCTGCTGTACAAGGTGTCGACGTGGTACTTGCGGCAAGGCTACATCACGAGCCAGCCAGTCTCGTTTGCCGTCAACGACGAGGGCGTGCTGGTGATTCGGGTGCTGGAGGGTCGCATCGACAAGATCGTGTCGACCGATCCGCGCATCAGCACCAAAGGGCTGCTCAACGAGCCTGATGCCGTGCTCAATCTGCGTACCATCGAGCAGGCAGCCAGTCAGATCAACCGTTTGGACAGCCGGGCCATCGCGGTGGATATCGAACCCAGCGACAAGCCTGGCCTGTCCATCGTCAAGCTGCGCCCGCAGAGCGCCCTGCCTGAGCGGGACTGGTCTGTGCAGACCAGCGTGGACAACTACGACGCCAGGCAGTTATCGGGCACGGTGGCCTTGTCGATGGACAACCTGCTGGGGCGCAACGACAACGTCTACCTGGCCCATACGCGTGAACTCAACCAGCACGACACCGTGGCGCATGCCTACTCGGCGCTGATCAGCTTGCCAGATGGCTTTTCGACGTACTCGGCCACGCTGTACCAGAGCCACAGCACGGCCTCCACTGTGGACAGCAGCGAAGTGGACTCAGCACGCACCAGCCTGTCGCTCAAGTGGGACCGCGTGCTGCATCGGTCGCAATCCGTGATTGCGGCGGTGTCGGTTGACGTGACGCACGACGAGTTTGCCCAGCAGATCGGTGAAGTCGCATTGCAATCGTCATCGTGGAACGTGAACCACGTTGTGCTCGGGATGACGCTTCAGCACCAGGAGGCCGCCTGGAGTGGCCGTTTGAGCCTGCAACTCGATCATGGTCTCGGCGGCTTGGGGTCTGCGGCTTTGCCTCAGGCGAACTACAACAGCACGGCCGTTCAGGGTTCGATCAAGCTGCCCCTGGCCGCCCGTTGGAGCGCAACGTGGCTTGGCAATGCCCAATACACGCCTGACTACGTACCTGGCTTCAAGCAGTTCTGGATTGGCGGTCCGGTGCAGGTGCCAGGCTTTCGGCACCAAGCCTATGCGGGCAACAGTGGCGCCATCACGCAATGGCAGCTGACGTGGCAAGCTCCGGGCTCAGGTGCGGATGGCCTTCTGGGCAAGCCTTACACGCACCAGATCAGCCTGATCCAGACTAGCGGCTGGGTCTTTGGTGACATGCAGAGCGACACACGCAAACTGTCCAGCATCAGTTTGCAATATGGCGCTGTATGGGCAGGGCTGACTGGCGTGGTGAGCTGGGCGCGACCGCTGCACAACAGCGAGGCCGGCGCCGCAAGGCACGATGATTGGGCCTTCTGGCTGAGCCACCGATACTGACTTCAGGCGCGCCGCGCAACCTGGTGCGCAGGCTGCATCAGCTCGTAGCCGTTCTCACCCAGTGCGTACAAGGCATCCTCGACCTTGTTCACGTCGAAGCCTTCACGTTTGAGTTCGACCTTGCGGTGCTTGAACGTGGCCGTGACCTCGTGCTCTTCGCGCACGCGGATGAACAGCGGCACGGCGTATTTGGGCAAGGCCTTGTGCAAGGCGGCTGCCAGCGCCACGCCATCGATGTGGCCCTTGCTGTCGTCCCAGCGGATCGCGGCCATGCCGGCGCGGCCATCTGCGCCGGGCACTTCCACGCCATACACCACGGCTTCTTCGATGCCGTCGATCGTGCCCAGCGCGGCCTCGACTTCGGTGGTGGCCACGTTCTCGCCCTTCCAGCGGAAGGTGTCGCCCACGCGGTCCACGAAGCCGATGTGGCCGAAGCCCATGTCGCGGATCAGGTCGCCCGTGTTGAACCAGGCGTCGCCTTGCTTGAACACGTTGCGGAAGACCTTGGCCTCGGTGGCTTTGGCGTCGGTGTAGCCGTCCAGCGGTGCCTTGTCGGTGATCTCGGTCAGCAGCAGGCCGCATTCACCCTTGCCGACCTTGCGCATCGTGCCGTCAGCCTGGCGCACCGGCACCTCGTTTTCCACATCGAAGGCCACGATGGCGTAGGGCAGTGGGCAGTAGCCGGCTGTGCCCTGGAAGTTGAAGGCGTTGACGAAGGCCAGGTTGCACTCGCTGGCGGTGTAGAACTCGGCGATGTGCGGGATGTTGAAGCGGGTCTGGAACGCTTCCCAGATGTCGGGGCGCAGGCCGTTGCCGATGATGGCGCGCACGCCGTGCGTCTGGTCGGTGGGCTTGGCTGGCTGGTTGAGCAGGTAGCGGCACAACTCGCCGATGTAGCAGAAGGCCGTGGCCTTGTTGGCGCGGATCTCGTCCCAGAAGCGCGACGCGCTGAACTTGCGGCTCAAGGCCATGCAGGCACCGGCGCCCACCACCGCGCTCCAGGACACGGTCAGGGCGTTGTTGTGGTACATGGGCAGCGGGCAGTACAGCACGTCGTCCGCCTTCAGGCGCAGGCCCAGCTGGCCCAGGCCGGCCATGCAGCGGTGCCAGCGGTAGTGCGTCATCACCGAGGCCTTGGGCATGCCCGTGGTGCCGGAGGTGAAGATGTGGAAGCAGGGCTGGCGCAAGGTGATGAGTTCGGTCTGCGCAGGGTTGCTGCCGTCGGCCTTGACGGTGCGCCGGCGCAGGCTGTCGGTGCCGGCGGGCGCGGCGGCTTCACCTTCCCACCACCATTGGGCGCAGAGTTCGGCGCGGGCCTGGGGCTCCAGGCTGTCGTAGGCTTCGACGCATTCCTCGCCGAAGATCACCACCTTGGGTTTGGTGATGCGCAGGCTGTGGGCCAGCGGGTCGCCCCGTTGCTGGTTGTTCAGCAAGGTGGCGATGGCGCCGAGCTTGACGATGCCCAGCACGCAGGCCAGCAATTCGGCGCGGTTCTCCATCAGCACGCCAACCGAATCCCCTTGACGCACACCGGCCGCATCCAGGCTGTGCGCGATCTGGTTGGCCCAGATGTTGAATTCGGCGTAGGTCCAGATGCGGCCCTCAAAGACCAGGGCGGGCTGATCGGGCTGGCTCGCCGCCAGTTGCGCAAAGCGCAATCCGATCGAGCCGATCTGGTCTGGCTTGAGGGTCACCAGGTTCCAAAGACCCTTGGCGACATGGGGCAAGGCGGGGGCAGTGCGTGCAACGGCACCCATCCACTGAAAAAGATTGATCGTTTGGCTGGCCATTCGATCAGTCTAGTGTGCAGAGCCCTTTCATGGGAAGGGGGTGGCGGACATCTCACGACAGCAAGGAAACATTGGCGTCAAAACCCCCCGCGTTCCAGGGCCTCGACGCGGGCCTGTGCTACGGCCTGGCCAATGGCTTCGCCGCGTAATCCGCGTTGCTGCGCTGCAGCAGATACATCGGCGGTGGGCACGGCCAAGGCGAGGTCCAGCGCCAGGCTCAGGCGCTCGGCTTGCGGATAGGGATCGTCTTGCAGACCCAGGCGGCCACGGGCATCGCACTCGCACGCTTGCAGAATCTCGCGAAAGCGTTGCGGCTTGCGAAATGCGTCGCAGCGCTCCAGCAGGCGCAGCACGGCGGCGGCATTGAGGCTGTCGCTGCGGTGGACGTTGCCGTGCTCGCGGGCCACCACGTCGGCCAGTTCGCGGCATTCCACGGGCACGCGCAGGCGCTCGTTGACCTGCTTGAGCAGCTGGGCGCTGCGGCCTTCATGGCCCAGATGGCGGGGCAGCACGTCGGGCGGTGTGGTGCCTTTGCCCAGGTCATGACCCAGGCAGGCGTAGCGCACGGCCAGCGAGGTGCGCAGGCGCGCACTCATGTCCATGA
>JACPOH010000037.1 GCA_016185075.1 Aquabacterium sp.
GATCAGCGTGCCGCCGTAGTTCTTGTCGATGTAGCGCGGGTTGCGGCCATGGTGGGCGCGGTGGTGCGAGGGCGTGTTGAAGATGAACTCGATGGCCGCTGGCAGCCTGTCAACCCATTGCGTATGGACGAAGAACTGATAGGCCAGGTTCAGCGACAAGGCAAACAGCACCCAGCGTGGCTCGAAGCCGATCAGCACCATGGGCGTGTAGAACAGCCAGTTGCCCGCAAAGCTGTAGAGCCAGCTCTGGCGCATGGCCGTGGTGAAGTTCATGTGCTCGGAGGCATGGTGCACCACGTGGGCACACCAGAACCAGCGGATGCGGTGGCTGGCGCGGTGGAACCAGTAGTAGCAGAACTCCACGCCCAGGTAGAGTGCGGCAAAGGTCCAGGGGGTGATGGTGATGGTGGTCAGGCGGTACTGGTAGGCCCAGGTCATGGCCGGCAGCACCAACGTGATCACGATAAGCACGTCCAGAAAGGTGTAGACCCCACCCAGCGTCATGCTGTCCATCGAATCGCGCAGGCTGTAGATGGGCGGGTGCCGTTGCTTGTCCGTGCGGCGAAAGTGCAGCCATTCGATCAGCACCGTCAGGAAGAACAGTGGTGACAGCAGGACCAGGGCCCAGTCCTTCAACTCGGTCTGCGCGGCCCAGTCCAGGGCCAAGGTGAGGAAATGATCAAGATCTGGCATGCGTCGATGGCTCGGGAAACCGGACTGATCTTGATCTGTGCGCATTTTTTTGGCTTGATCTTTGTGGCCAGTTTCTTGACGTTTTGCGCCAAATTAACGTATGCCGGATCCCTTGTAGCCCGAATGGGCATGGGGCCGTTTGATGGGCATCATCATGGGTCTGCTGGGTGAAGTAGAAGTACCATGGCTGAAAACCGCGTCGCCGCATCCTATGCATTGCTGCTGTACGAGTACCTGGAGAACCAGGGGCTCGATCCTGTGCAGGTGCTGGGCGCGCCGCGCCCCGACCAGTCGCAGCACTTCGTGCCCATGAGTGACTGGCAGACCTGGCTGCGCCGGGTTGATGCCCACGAAAAGCGGCCCGCCCTGGCTTTGCGCATTGCGGAATGCATCAGCCCCCGGCACTTTGGCGTGGTGGGTTACGCGGCGCTGGCATGCGACACCTTGGCCGACGCCTTGCAGCGGCTGGAGCGCTACCACGCGTCGGTGTATGACGTGAACCCGGCCAGGATCGCGATGACCCCTGAGGGCGTGGCCGTGGAGTGGGGCGTGGAGCGTGGCCGCCCCGGCGCCTTGGTGGACGAAACCGCCATCGCCTCCCTGGTGCAACTGGCGCGCGACATGAGCGGGCGTTATTGGCCCGTGCAATCGGTGAGCTTCGTCAACCCGGCTCCGCTGAGTACCCAGCCTTACGAGGACTTCTTCGGCGGCCACGTGGTGTTCGGCTCGCCTGTGACGCGTCTGGTGTTTTCGCCAGACTACCTGAGCCTGCCTCTGCGCAAATCCGACCCGGCTTTGCTGTCGCTGCTGGATCAGCAGGCCGAAGCGCTGTTGCAGCAGGTCGCCGCCGTGCCGGCCATCGTCGAGGCCTGGCGCAAGACCCTGGTGCCGTTGATCCGGGAGGGCAAGACCTCTCTGGCCGCACTGGCGCAAGCGCATCACACCAGCCCGCGCAGCCTGCAGCGGCGGCTGGCCGAGCAAGGCACGAGCTTTCAGCAGTTGCTCGACAACACCCGCCAGCATCTGGCCGAGGGGCATTTGCGTGATGCCAAGCTCGATCTGGCCGAAATTGCCTTGCTGCTGGGCTATTCCGAGCAGAGCGCGTTCACCCGTGCCTTCCGATCCTGGACGGGGCTGGCGCCTGCGCAGTGGCGTCGTCACCAGCTCAAGGCCGAGGCATGACGGTCCTCGCGGCACGCGCCAGAACCTTGCCGGGCGCGCCACGGCACGTGGTGGAGTCGGGTGAGCCCTTGCATGGGCGCTACGCCGGGCGCATCGATCAGATCGACTGGTCTCAGCTAGAGGGCACCCACAGCCGATCCTGCCTGTGGAAGCGCCTGCATCACAAGCGCTGGCAGTACGTGGGCATTGGCTCTGGCGAGGTGTACGTGGGTGTGGCCATCGTGGACCTCGGGTGGAGCGTCACGGCCTTTGCCTATGTGTTTGACCGCCTGCGCAAACGCGTGATCGCCGACTGGGCGCAGGACGGCTTGCCCGGCTTGTCCGGCTGGGTGTCGGATCAACCCGTGCAGGGTGCCGAGGCGCGCTTTCGCGGGCCGGGGGCCTCCTTGTCATTGCAGCACGAGGCGGGTGACATCATGAGCCTCAGGGTGCGCACGCCCGTCATGACACTGCAGGCGTCGCTCTCGTTGGCGCAGTGTGCGCCCTTCTTGCTGGCGGTCGGGCCGATTCAGGGGGGCGTGGCGCATGCGACCCAGAAATCGTCCGCCTTGCCCGTGCGTGGCTGGGTCGAGGTCGACAGTGAGCGATGGGATCTGGGGCAGGCCGTGGCCTGTCTGGACAGCTCCAATGGCCTGCTGGCGCGCGATACCGAGTGGCGCTGGGCCTGTGCGCACAGCCACGAGGTTGGCTTCAACCTGCAGCAGGGTTACTTTGGCGGGCAGGAAAACGTGCTGTGGTTGCAGGGCGAATTGATCCCCCTGGGTGCCGCGCAATTCGAGTTTGATGCACAGCAGCCCCTGGCGCCCTGGCGTATCAGGACAGACGACGGCCTGTTGGACCTGGTCTTTCAGCCGGAGGGCGCACGCAGTGACGACCGGGACGTGCTCATCGCGGCCAGCCACTATGTCCAGCCCGTGGGCACCTTCCGCGGCACGGTGCGTCGCACGCCGGGCGGCCCTCCTGTCCAGGTCGATGCCTTGCTGGGCGTGACCGAGGACCATCGTTCCCGCTGGTGACTGGCGAAGCGACCCCTGCATTGCTTTTTACTTTTTGAATGATCCGTTCGGATCATGCTGCGGCACGCCCATGCCATGGCAAGCGCGCAGCATATGGACCATGTCCAGATGGTTCCATCAAGCATCATGAAAAATCCAGAGAAGACGGGATGGCTGCGCCAACTTGCCTGGGTCTCGTTCAGCCTGGCGGCCGTGGGCTACCTGGATGCGAAGACCGGCTACGAGGTCTCGGTCTTCCTGCTCTATACCGTGCCGGTTGGCCTGGCGACACGTTGGATGGGCAGCGCCGCCGGGCTGTGCACGGCCGTGGTGGCCACAGCGGTCTGGGTGCTGGCTGATCGGTACAGTGGCCATGTCTACAGCCAGGCGTGGATCCTGTATGTCAATGCCTTCAACCGCATGGTGTGCTTCATCCTGGCTGTGGCGACCATTCGCTACCTGCGTGCCAGGCAGCTTGCACTCTTGCGTCAGATCGAGGCGTTCTCCGGTGAGGTGGCCGCTTGCGGGCCATGCCATCGGCTGGCCGGTGCCGATGGCTACTGGCGCACCGCGGAGGAGTACCTGCGCGAATTTGGTGGGGCCGAGGTGCATCACAAGGTGTGCCCGGATTGCGCGCGTCGCGCCTATGCCCGTGCGGCTTATCGGTATTCCGCCGAGCAGGCCAGTTGAGTTCAGTTCGGGTTGAGGCCATGTCTTTTCGCATTCTTCATTGCATCTCGTCTGTGGACCCGCAGAAAGGCGGCCCCATCGAAGGGCTCAAGCAACTGTCGGCGGTCAACCAGCAGCAAGGCCATGTGGTCGAGGTGCTGACACTGGACAAACCTGATGACCCCTGGGTCAAGGCGTGCCCGCTGGTGTGCCATGCGATGGGCCCGACCTACATCGGCAGCTACCAGTACAGCCCTCGCTGGGTGCCCTGGTTGAAGGCCCATGCGCACAACTATGACGCCGTCATCGTCAACGGCATCTGGCAGTACCACGCCTTCGGCGTCTGGCGCGCGTTGCGGGGCACGAAGACGCCTTACTTCGTGTTCACGCACGGCATGCTCGACCCCTGGTTCAAGCGAACCTATCCGCTCAAGCACCTCAAGAAATGGCTGTTCTGGCCCTGGGCCGAGTACCGTGTGCTGCGGGACGCCACGGCCGTGATGTTCACCTGCGAAGACGAGCGCAGGCTGGCGCGCCAGTCGTTCTGGCTGTACAAGTGCGACGAGTTCGTGGTGAGCTATGGCACCAGTGCACCGCCACCCGACTCCACGAGAAGAAAGGCCCTGATCTGCTGTTCAAAGCCTTTGCAGCCTTGCGCCAGCGTCAGCCTGAACTGGTCAGGGACGTGCAGCTGGTGATGGCCGGGCCCCACGACCACGAGTACGGCCAGCGCATGCAGGCCCTGGCCAGGGAGTTGGCCATCGATGACCAGGTGACCTGGACGGGCATGGTCAGCGGTGACGTCAAGTGGGGTGCCTTCCGATCAGCCGAGGCCTTCATCCTGCCGTCACATCAGGAAAACTTCGGCATCGCCGTGGCCGAGGCCATGGCCTGCAGCCTGCCGGTGCTGATCTCCAACCAGGTCAACATCTGGCGCGAGATCCAGCAGGCCGAAGGTGGCCTCATCGACGTGGACACCCAAGAGGGCACGGAACGATTGATCGAGCAATGGCTGACCACGCCAGCGGACCGCTGGGCGCGCATGCGGGCCAATGCCAAGGCCTGCTTCAACCAGCGCTTCCTGATCGACCGCACCGCCGAGTCCTTCATCGAAGCGATGGAGGTGTTCGGCATGCGGCGCAAGCCCGGCCGTTGAGGCCTGCGCTGCCGTCGCGCTTGCTTACTCGTACTTCAGCCTTGCATCATTGGGGATGCCCTCGATCGGGCATTCGGCCGTGCCCACGGTGGGTCGGGTCAGTGCCTCGACCATCGCTCTTGTCCCCTCGGGGTCCTTGACCCATTTCTCGTAGAACTCGTAAGGGCAGTTGGCCACGCCTTTGTCGCCCTCGCCTGAGTTGATCAGGCCGGTGTAGCCACGGTGCAGCAGCTTGAACAGGTGGTTCTGCGATTGCCCGGTGCTGCGTGCGTCGCGAATCAGGCGCTTGCTCAGTTGCGCGTACTGGATGCCATAGTCCTCTTCGCCGCATTCGCCCAGGGTGCGGCCATCGAAGCCGATGATGGCCGAGTGCCCGAAGTAGCTGTAGACCCCGTCGAAGCCAGAGGCATTGGCCACGGCCACATACGTGTTGTTGGCCCAGGCCATGGCCTTGGCCATGAGCACCTGCTGATCCTTGGCCGGGTACATATAGCCCTGGCAGCGCACCACCAGTTCGGCGCCCTTCATGGTGACGTCGCGCCAGATCTCCGGGTAGTTGCCGTCGTCGCAGATGATCAGGCTGATCTTCAGGCCTTTGGGGCCTTCCGACACATAGGTCTTGTCACCGGGGTACCAGCCCTCGATGGGTGTCCACGGCATGATCTTGCGGTACTTCTGGACGATCTCGCCTTCGGGGTTCATCAGGATCAGCGTGTTGTAGGGCACCTTGCGTGGATGCTCCTCGTGGCGCTCACCGGTGAGCGAGAACACACCCCAGACCTTGGCGTTGCGGCAGGCTTGCGCGAAGACATCGGTCTCTTCACCAGGGATGGTGGCGGCGGTGTCCATCATCTCCTGTTTGTCATACATGATCCCGTGCGTGCTGTACTCGGGGAAGATGACCAGATCCAGACCGGGCAGGCCCAGTTTCATGCCCTCGATCATCTGCCTGATCTTGTGCGCGTTCTCAAGCACCTTGGCCTTGGTGTGCAGCCGGGGCATCTTGTAGTTGACGACCGCGACGCCTACGGTGTCGTCGCTGCTGGAGATATCGCCGTGAAGCATGGTGCGCTCCTGTGAATGAGCCAGTGACAAGGCTCATTGTGGGAAGCGCAGTGGGGAGGGCCAATACGTTGTTTGACGTACGGCCCGAGGGCGTGTCGATCAGCGGGGGACGGGGTGGCCTGCGCCAGTGGCGGGCGCCACCGTGAAGGCCGAGATCACGCCCACCAGGTCCCCCGCTTGCGTCTGCAGGCTGCTGGCGGCCGCGGCCATCTCCTCGACCATGGCCGCGTTCTGTTGTGTGGCCTGGTCCATCTGGGTGACCGCCTGACCGACCTGGGCCACGCCCGTGCTCTGTTCCTGGCTGGCCGAACTGATTTCGCCCATGATGTCCGTGACGCGCCGAATCGCATGCACCACCTCGTTCATGGTGGCCCCAGCCTGGTCGACCATCTCCGTGCCTTGCCCGACACGTTGCACGTTGTCGTTGATGAGGGTCTTGATTTCCTTGGCAGCGCCGGCTGAGCGGACAGCCAGGGTCCGGACCTCGGCCGCCACGACGGCAAAGCCGCGCCCTTGGTCCCCTGCTCTGGCGGCTTCCACGGCGGCGTTCAAGGCCAGAATATTGGTCTGGAAGGCGATGCCATCGATCACGCCAATGATGTCAACGATCTTCTTCGAAGACTCATTGATCTCGCGCATGGTGTCCACCACCTGGCCCACGACCTCTCCGCCCTGGACGGCCACAGACGAGGCGCCGATGGCCAGCTGGTTGGCTTGTCTGGCGTTGTCGGTGTTCTGCTTGACAGTGGAGCTGAGCTGCTCCATGGAGGCGGCAGTCTGTTGCAGCGCGCTGGCCTGGTTCTCGGTGCGCGCCGAGAGATCCTGGTTGCCATGGGCAATTTCGGTGTTGGCCGTGGCCACCGAGTCAGAGCTGCGCGTCTTGATCGCATGCAGCAGGCTGCTGTGGTCATCGGGCTTGAGTGCCACGTCCACGGTAAGGTCACCGGCAGCGAGCCGCTGGGTCAGGGCGACGGCATAAGAGGGTTCGCCACCCAGTTGCTTCAGCAGGCCACGCGAGATGACCAGCCCCACGCCCAGCATGAGCAGGGCCAGCGCCAAGGTGCCCATGGAAAACTTGACCGTGCGGTCCCAGACCGTGGCGGCCACCGAGTCCACGTACAGGCCGGAGCCGATCACCCAGCCCCAAGGTGCGAAGCCGACGACATACGAGACCTTGGGTACCGGTTTGTCGCTGCCAGGTCGTGGCCACATGTAGCTGACGACGCCGGCGCCGCTCGCTTTCACGGTGTTCACGAACTCGACAAAGAGGGCGACGCCGTTCGGGTCTTTGATCTGGCTGAGGTCTTTGCCATCGAGTTCGGGCTTCGTGGCGTGCATCACCATGCGCGGTTGCATGTCGTTGACCCAGAAGTACTCCGTGTCGCTGTAACGCAGGACCTTGATGGCTGCCAGGGCGCGTTGCTTGGCTTCCGCTTCGCTCAGCCGGCCTGACACCGCTTCCTGATGAAAGTGCTTGACCAGCGTATGGGCCACTTCCACGGTCTGCCGAACGCTGCGCTCGATGACGCCCAAGAGGGCGCTGACGATGATCAATGCCATTCTTTGCGCGATCGGCAACTCGTGTAGTGTCGACATCGGTTTTCCCCGGGAAAGATCGCACGCGATGACGTTGGCCGCGTGCGGGGCCCTGGCCCAGGTATCGACCTGCTTCCGAAAACTTTGAGTGAAAGATGGTTTCGCCTTGGCTTTTCAGACCGAACGCGGTGTGGTCACCAGGCCTGATCAGGGCAGGGCCTGGTCGACTTCGGCTGGCTGCGGCGCAATCTCGGTCGCATTGCTGGGGCGAGCCCATCCCTGGCTGCGGTTGCGGCCAGCCAGTTTGGCCTGGTACAGCGCCTGGTCCGCTTGCCGGATCAGGTCATCGGCATTGAGCTCGTGGCCTGGGATGACGCAGGTGTAGCCCACGCTGCAGGTGATACCGATGCTGCGCGAGGGCAAGTCGATCCGGAGTCGTTCGACCTGCGTGCGCAGCCGTTCGGCCACGACCTGGGCACCATCTTCGGTGATGTCGGGCAGCAGCACGATGAACTCCTCGCCGCCATATCGCGCCAGCAGATCGCACGGCCGCATGATGGCCGCGGTCATGGCCTCGGCGGCTGCCTGCAGAACGAGGTCACCGGCGGGGTGACCGTGCTCGTCGTTGATGTGCTTGAAGTGATCCAGGTCCACGATCATCACACCGACGCGTGTGTTGAGTCGGCAGGCGCGCAGCCACTCCAGCTGGTATTGGCGCTCGAAATGCAGGCGGTTGGGCACCTGCGTGAGCGGGTCGGTCAGGCTGACATGTTCCAGTGCCTGGAAGGCTTGCTGGGCCCGCCAGTAGTCCTGACTCACCGTTCGAGCCGCTTGCATGATGTAGATCGTGTAGACCACCATCAGGCTGGCC
>JACPOH010000057.1 GCA_016185075.1 Aquabacterium sp.
CCTTTTCGGAGGTCTAAGCGAAGCCAGTTGACCTGCCCCCTCCAGCCATACCAATCAGTTGGATAGAGGTCCAAGGGCTTGCAGGTTAACTGATCCTGCGTCGGTTGTTGATGGGATGTTGTTGCGGTGCTTGGCGGCGAACTCAGCCGGAGGTATCCGTCCAATCGTTCCATGGGGTCGTACCTCGTTGTAGTCCTGACGCCAGATGGCGATGACCTCACGAGCCTGAGCCAGGGATTCGAACCAGTTCTCGTTGAGGCATTCGTCCCTGAACTTGCCGTTGAAGCTTTCGATGTAAGCGTTCTGCGTGGGTTTGCCTGGCTGGATCAAGATGTGCTGAATGCCTCGTGCTTGCATCCATGCCATGAAGGCTCTGCATGTGAACTCCGGACCGTTGTCGGTTCTGATGGCCTCTGGGTAGCCTCTGAACCGTGCGGCTTGATCCAGAATGCGGGTGACGTATGCGCCTGGCAGGGACAAGTCCACAGCGATGTCGATGCATTCATGCGTGAAGTCATCTGCAATGGTCAGGCATTTGATGCGTCGCCCGTTGGCCAGTGAATCACTGACGAAGTCCAAGCTCCAGGTTTGATTGACCCGTGTGGCGGCCACCAAAGGTGTTCGCTCACCACGGTACTTCTTGCCCTTGTTGCGCTTGCGTACAGCCAAGCCTTGCGCACGATAGAGCCGGAACACCTTCTTGTGGTTGGTGCCCGGAAACTCAGTGCGCAGCATGTCATGCACGCGGCGATACCCAAAGCGCCGTCGCTCCATGGCGATGGCATGGATGCGCTCACCCAAGCGCACAGTGTGCGCGTCGGGTTGCGGTGGATGTCGCCAGGCATCGCGAGACAGCCCCACAAGACTGCAGGCCCTGCGCTCGGAGATCTGGGTGTGCTCCAGCATCCTGGCGATGGCCTTGCGCTTGTCCTGCGGGGCTAGCGCTTTACCCCGAAGCCGACTTTGAGTGCCTCAAGGTCGAGATGGGCCTCTGCCAGCAGCTTCTTGAGCCTGGCGTTCTCGATCTCAAGGTCCTTCAGGCGGCGGGCTTCATCGGCTTCCATGCCACCGTACTTGGCACGCCACTTGTAGAAAGTGGGCTCGCTGAACCCGCCTTGGCGGCAGACATCCTTGACCGGTAGGCCCGACTCGGCCTGCTTCAAGAAACCAATGATCTGCTGCTCGGTAAATCGACTCTTTCTCATGTCCGTCATTCTCCAAGTTGACGGACCTCACTTCCATTTAGCTGGTACGGCTGTGAGGGGGCAGGTCACTCATTTTTGTGGCTTTTTGGATTCATGCCCGGCTAATATTGGCTGTGCTTGATGTCGCTCAGCTTCAGGTGCTCGGGTCATCCCGCAGGTCTTCCGTCGTCGGCTTGGCCTCCACCCGATAGCTCTCGCTCGCCCAGGCCCCCAGGTCGATCGCCTTGCAGCCTTTGCTGCAAAACGGTCTGTATGGGTTGTCGGTGCTGTAGGTGTGCATGGTGCCGCAAGAGGGGCAACGCACTTCAAGCTTCTTGTTGGGGTTGCTGCCCTTGTCGGCAGACGAGGTGGTGCTCATGGCCTGTCTCAGGTGATGTGCACTACGCGGCTCTTCAGGCGCAGAGCGTCAGCTCGAATCCGGCATCCATGTCGGATGCAATCTTGAGCTTGCCTTCGGCGTCCGGTCGCATCAGGCGGATGGACACCATCAGGCGATTGGCGCTGATTTCGGGGATCAGGCCCAAAGCCGGGTCGATGCGCAGGCGAAGCAGCAGGTAGCTGCGGTTGTCCTTGAGGTTCTGCTGGTACTGGCCACAGGGCGCGGCCACCATGTGTGGGTGCCCGGCGTCGCGCAGCAGGCTCAGCATCACGCTCAGGGCTTCGGCCAGGGGGGTGAGCGTGCTGACCCATTGCTGCAGGTCGGCCTGGCGCTTGGCGGCCGGCTCCTGTTGCCAGGCGTAGTAGGAGGGCAGATCGAACTCGCAGGTGCCGCCTGGGATGCTGATGCGGCTGCGGATGCTCATCAGCCAGTCGTTGCTGGACAGTGACTGGCCGGCCTTGCCGGGCAGCTGGTTGAGGTTGTTGTAGACGCGGTCGATGCGTGCCAGCACCTCATCGAGGGCGCTTTCCTGGATGGCCGGGTTGCCGCGGTAGCCTTGAAACTGGAGTTTGTAGCGATCGAGGTCGCGCAGCAGGTCGGATTTGAGATCCGCGCGCGAGGCCACATCCATGATCTCGAAGATGGTGGACAAGGCGTAGTGGTGGTCCACCGGGGCCTCGCGCCACATCAGGATGCCCAGGCGGTTGAAGAGGTGTTCCAACCGCAGCATCGTGCGGATGCTTTCGCCGAAAGGGTATTCGTAGAGAATCAATGCGCCACCTGATGAAAGCCGTTCAAAAGCAATCAGGCCCCATTGTTCCACAGGTGCCAGAGCTTCTCGACCTCTGCGCGCAACTCTTGCAGGCTCAGGCCTTCATTGAGGATGATGTGATCGGCCAGCGCGCGTCGGGTTTCGCGTTGCGCCTGCTTGGCAAGCACCTTCTCGACCGCTTCCCGGGGCCAGTCTGATCGGGCCATGACGCGGGCAATCTGGGTGTCGGGTTCGCAGTCCACCACCAGCACACGGTCAACCTTGTCCTTCCATTTGCGGCCGGACTCTGCCAGCAGCGGCACGTCATAGACGATGTGCTGGTCCGGCCGTGCCAGGCCGGCGTGCGCGTCGGCTTGTTGCCCGATCAGGGGGTGGAGGATGCTTTCCAGCCGAGCGAGGGCGCCTGGGTCCGTGAAGGCGAGGTCGCGCATGCGGGCCCGGTCCATTGCGCCAGATGCATCGATCATCTCGGGCCCGAAGTGTTGGGCAATGGCCTCAATGGCCGCTCCACCGCGTGCCGTCAGCGCGCGTGAAATGGCATCGGTGTCGACCAGGTGCGCGCCCAGATCCACCAGCATCTGGCTGACGGTGGACTTGCCGCTGCCGATGCCCCCGGTCAAACCGATGGTCAGGCGCCTTGGGGCCGTGCTCAGGCCCATCCCAGCCATTGCAGCACGCGTTGTGAGCCTGCCATGGTCACCACCAGGCCGGCGCCAGCCAGGAAGGGGCCGTAGGGCACGTAGACGCCTTCGCGCAGTTGCCCGGTGACCTTCATGCCGATGCCGACGACCGCGCCGATCACGGACGAGCCCAGCACGATGGGCAGGATCATGGGCCAGCCCAGCCAGGCACCCAAGGCGGCCAGGAGCTTGAAATCGCCGTAGCCCATGCCTTCCTTGCCGGTGGTCAGCTTGAACAGCCAGTAGACCGACCACAAGGCGAGGTAGCCCGCTACGGCGCCCCACAAGGCGTCCTTGAGTGGCAGGTTCCAGCCCAGGCCGGCGACGACCAGGCCGGCCCACATCAGTGGCAGGGTGAGGTCGTCTGGCAGCAGGGTGGTGTCCCAGTCGATGAGGGCGGCGGCAACCAGCACGGCCACGAAACCGCACCACAACAGGGTGGTGGGCTGGGCGCCAAAGCGCCAGCTGCAGGCGGCAAACAGGGTGGCCGTGGCCAGTTCAACCAGCGGGTAGCGAACCGAAATGGCCGTGACGCAGGCCGAGCACTTGCCACGCAGTACCAGCCAGCTGATCAGCGGGATGTTCTCAAACCAGCGGATCTGGTGACCGCATTTGGGGCAGCGCGAGGCTGGCTTGTAGAGCGTCAGAGCGGGCTGCTCGGCGGAGGCCTCGGGCAGTTCCAGCATGGCGCGGGCATCCGCTTGCCATTGACGCTCGAGCATCAGGGGCATGCGGTGGATGACGACGTTGAGGAAGCTGCCCACGCACAGGCCCAGCACAGCCAGGCCCCAGGGTGTCAGCACGATGTCGGTGAGAACCGGCAGCAGGTTGTCAGGCATGAATACGGCTTGCTTGAACGCGAATCACACGACCTGACCGAGCTTGAAGATAGGCAGGTACATCGACACCACGATACCGCCGATGATCGTGCCCAGGATCACGATGATGAAGGGTTCCATCAGGCTGGACAGCGCTTTCACCGCTTCATCGACTTCTTCCTCGTAGAAATCCGCGGCTTTGCCCAGCATCTGGTCAAGTGAGCCCGACTCTTCACCGATCGCGCCCATCTGCAGCACCATCACCGGGAACAGGCCGGTCGATTGCATGGCCACGGTGAGGCTGGTGCCGGTGGACACGTCTTTCTGGATCTGCTCGGTGGCTTCCGCAAACACGGCGTTGCCGGCAGCGCCGCCGACCGAGTCCAGGGCTTCAACCAAGGGCACGCCAGCAGCGAACATGGTGGACAGGGTGCGTGTCCAGCGGGCCACGGCTGACTTGAACATCAGGTCGCCAAACACGGGCATTTTCAAGAGCAGACGGTCCATGCGTTTTTGCATGGCCTCGGAGCGCTTCCAGCTCTGCAGGAAGAAGTAAATGCCGCCACCGATGGAGCCAAAAATCGCCCACCAGTATTTGACGAAAATTTCCGACATGCCCATCACGAACAGCGTGGGGGCGGGCAGGTCGGCACCAAACGAGGTGAACACCTCCTTGAAGGCCGGGATCACGAAAATCATGATGACCGCCACGACAACGAAGGCCACGACCAGCACGGCGATCGGGTAGGTCAGGGCGGATTTGATTTTCTGTTTGATGGCGATCGTTTTTTCCTGGTAGGTGGCCAGGCGATCCAGCAGGGTTTCCAGAATACCCGCGGCTTCACCGGCTTCCACCAGGTTGCAATACAGCGCGTCGAAGTACATCGGGTGCTTGCGGAAGGAGGCCGACAGGCTGGTACCGGTTTCGACGTCGCCGCGGATGTCGTTGAGCAGCTTGGTTACACGTGGGTTGGTCGAGCCACGGGCCACGATGTCAAAGGATTGCAGCAGCGGCACGCCCGCCCTCATCATGGTGGCCAGCTGGCGCGTGAATACCGCGATGTCCTTGGCCTTGATCGAGCTGCCACCGCTCACGCGGCGCTTCTTGACCTTCTGCACCAGGATGCCCTGGCGCCGCAGGGTCGCGCCGACAACGGCTTCGCCACCCGCACGCATTTCACCGCGAACGAGTTTGCCGTTGCGGTCTTTGCCTTCCCACTCGTAGACAAATTCTTGCGGTTTGTTGGCTGCTGCCGTGGCCATGTGTCGGAACTCCGTGACGATGCGTCGCTACTTACTCGTTGGTCACCGCGATGACTTCTTCCAGTGAAGTCAGGCCTGCCTTGACTTTGACCAGACCGGACTCGCGCAAGTCTCGCACGCCTTCGCGTTTGGCCTGGGCAGCAATATCCATAGCTGTGCCCTGAGTGAGAATGATGCGTTGTATTTCTTCACTGATGGGCATGACTTGGTAAATGCCCACGCGGCCTTTGTAACCGTTGTTGCAAGAAGAGCAACCGATTGCTTTATACGGTTTCCAGCGGCCATCCAGGTCTTCTTCCTTGAAGCCGGCACGCAGCAGCGCCTCACGGGGGTATTCGGCCGGTGCCTTGCAGTTTTCGCACAAGCGACGCGCCAGGCGCTGAGCCGTGATCAGGATGACGCTGGAGGCGATGTTGAACGGGGCGACGCCCATGTTCATCATCCGGGTCAGGGTCGTGGGGGCGTCGTTGGTGTGCAGCGTGGACATCACCATGTGGCCGGTCTGGGCGGCCTTGATGGCGATGTCGGCGGTTTCCAGGTCGCGGATTTCACCCACCATGATCACGTCAGGATCCTGGCGCAGGAAGGCTTTCAGCGCCGTGGCGAAATTCATTCCCGCCTTGTCGTTGACGTTGACCTGGTTGATGCCGGGCAGGTTGATTTCGGCCGGGTCTTCCACCGTGGAAATGTTCACGCCGGGCTGGTTGAGGATATTGAGGCAGGTGTAGAGCGACACGGTTTTGCCCGAGCCGGTCGGCCCCGTGACCAGCACCATGCCGTAGGGGCGCTGGATGCAACGCAGCAGGCGCTCCTTTTCCTCGGGCTCGTAACCGAGGGCTTCAATACCCAGCTTGGCGCTGGACGGATCCAGGATACGGATCACGATTTTTTCGCCAAACAGCGTGGGCAGGGTGCTCACCCGGAAATCGATGGCCTTGTTGCCGAATTTCAGCTTCATGCGGCCGTCCTGCGGCACGCGTTTTTCAGCAATATCGAGTTTGGAAATCACCTTGATGCGGGAGGCCAGTTTGTCCTTGATGGCCACGGGCGGCTGGGTGATTTCGCGCAGTTCGCCGTCAATGCGGAAGCGAACGCGGTAGTTGTATTCGTACGGTTCGAAATGCAGGTCGGAGGCACGGGCGTTGATGGCGTCGATCAGCATCTTCTGCAGGAAGCGCACAACGGGTGCGTCTTCGACATCCGTGGCGGCGGCATCGGCCTCTGGTGTGGTCGAGCTCGTTTCCTCGGTGATGTCGAATTCGAAGTCGGACGAGGCCAGGACGCCGAGTTGCTCTTCCGTGGTGGCGGAGATGCCTTCCAGCGCCTTGCTGAGTTTGTCTTGTTCGACGATCACCCACTCGGGCGTGAGCTGGGTGGCGAACTTGATGCGCTCGATGGCTTCCTGGTCTGTGGGGTCAGCGCCCGCTACAAAGAGGCGGTTGCCCCGCTTGGACAGAACCAGCACCTGGTACTGGGCCGACAGCTTGTTGTCGATGATGCCCTTGGGCAGGCGCTGCATGTCGACCGCGGACAGGTCCATGACCGGCACAGCGAGGGCCTTGGACAGGGTGTGCGCCAGATCGTCGGGCGCGATGGCGCCGCTGTTGACCAGCATGGTCACGAAACTGCGTTTTTGCTCGCGCGCGGCGCGGGTGATGGATTCGGCTGCTTTGGCGTCCAGCTTGCCAGCATTGACCAGCACGCGCGCGACGCCAGACAGGGATCCAGGTGCTTCAGCCAGTGTCGGGTCAGCCATGTAAATTCACTGCAGTATCGGCAATTCTCGAATATGAAAGGTAAATCATTACCTATTCAAGCGAGCCTGTAAACCGTATTAGTGCCCGGTTAAGGGCGCAATTCCGGGTTGAAATGGGGTTAAACGCGCTCAATGGGTGGATTGGATCTTCACCATGCCGGCATACAGCCCGCCCTGGGCCATGAGTTCGGCATGCGTGCCTTTTTCGGCCACCTTGCCCTCGGACATGACGTAGATGCAGTCCGCGTTGCGGATCGTGCTGAGGCGGTGGGCGATGAGGATCAGGGTCTTGCTGCCACGCAGATCTTCGATGGAGCGTTGCACCACGGCTTCGGATTCGGAGTCCAGCGCCGATGTGGCCTCGTCGAAAATCCACACCGCGGCGTCACGGTAAAGGGCGCGCGCAATCGCCAGGCGCTGGCGCTGGCCGCCAGACAGCTTGCTGCCGTTGGTGCCGATGTCGGCGTCCATGCCGCCGGGCATGGTCTGGACGTGAGCCCAGAGGTTGGCGGCGCGCAGGCAGCGCTCCACCTTGTCGCGGTCTACGCCGTTTGGGCTGGCGTAGGCGATGTTCTGGGCCACCGAGCCCTCGAACAGCACGATGTCCTGGGAGACCACGGCGAAGTGGCGGCGCAGGCTGACCAGTTTCAGGGTGTCGATGGGGACGTCGTCGAGCGTGATCTGCCCGGACTGCGGGTAGGCGAAGCGCAGCAGGGTGCTGACCACGGTGCTCTTGCCTGCGCCGGATGACCCGACCAATGCAATGGTCTGGCCGGCCGGGATGTCGAGATTCAGGCCATCGAGGGCGGGGTGGTTGGCGCCTTCGTATTGCAGGCGCACGTCGTGGAAGGCGATGTGGCCCTGGCAGGTGGGCAGGGTGGCGGTGCCAGTGTCGGGTTCGGGGGGGGCGCTCATGAGTTCGAATGCGCCTTTGAGCGAGACCAACGCGCCGCTGATGGGTGTATAGATGTCAGTCAGGTGGCGCATAGGCGAGATGGTCATCAGCAGCGCCGTGATGAAGGAAACGAACTCGCCGATCGTCGATGAGCCTTGGCTCGCTTGCCAGATGGCGAGGGTCAGGATGATGGAGACGCCTACTGCCGCCAAAACCTGGGTGATTGGCGTGACCAGCGCGCTGGTGGCCACCTGCTTTATGGTCATGCGGCGATAGTGGTTGGAGTCCTTATCAAACCGCTCCAATTCGAAGTCCATGGCATCGAAGGTTCGCACGACACGCCACGCGCGTGCATTGTCGTCCACTGTGGCCACTAGCTTCTGACCGGCCAGATATTGGGCCGCGCTGACCTTGTCCAAGCGCTTGCGGATCCTTTTGACGCTGACAGCGAGCAAGGGCATCGAGACGAACGCCAGCAAGGTCAGCTGAGGGTTCAGGTAAAGCAGATAGATCACCAAAAACAACAGCGTCGAGGCATCCCGGACTATGGAGATGATGGAACTGCCCATGGCCGCAGAGGCAGCCTGTGGATCGCCGATGACCTTTGTGACCGCGATACCAGGGCTGATTGATGTGAACAGTTTGGCGTCTGCTCGCAGTAGCGCCTTCATGAGGTCACGGCGGATGTTGAGCACCACCAGGGAGGTCGCCGAGTTCATGGCGAAGGTGCCGGCGAAGTTGAAGGTGCCCCGAATGACAAACAGCCCCACGACCACGATCGGGACGATCCACAGTGGGTACTTGAGGCCTTCCTGGAAGCCCGAGTCGATCAGTCGCTTGAACAGGGCCGGCACGATGGGTTCCACGGCAGAACCCAGCAGGAAGAACAGCACGGCGGTGACAAGCATGCGCCACTGGGGGCGCACGTAGTTCAGCAACCGCGTGCGGGTATCAGAAAAATCCATGGTGATGATTGATGTCCAGTCCGACCTGACCGGCCTGACGCGGGATTGTGACACCGACTCGCATGCAGCTCAGTTCGGCTCAGAGGAGAGGACCCTCTGCAGGGCGGCTTCGACTTGTTCAAGGGATGGAACCACGCCCTTACCCCCAAGACTGACCACCGGCCCTGACCCCACCAAGCCGGCCAGACCGGGCTCATGGTCGCAGTAAACGCCCACGGTGGGCCGACCGTGCGCCGCAGCCAGGTGGCTCATGCCGGTGTCCAGGCCCACCACCACCTCGGCGCAGGCAAGTGTGTCGGCGACCTGCTGGACAGTCAGGAAAGGAGGCATGGTCCCCTCGATCCTGGCCGCGATGTCCTGGGCCAATTGCTGCTCCGGTGGGGTGCCCCACATCACCGCCACCTGCCAGCCTTTTTCCCTCAGCTGTTTGCCCACGGCGATCCAGTCTTTCGTTGGCCAGAGCTTTTGCGGGCGGCTGGCGCACGGAATCAGCACGGCAAAGGGGCCGGGGCCGGGTGTCCAGGGATCGGGGCCAGCCACCAGACCGAAGTCCGCGGGAGTATCAGGCAAACGGTAGTTCAGCAACTGCGCGGCCAGATGCCGGCAACGGTCGACCGCATGAAGCTGGCGCGGCACGCGTGCCTTTTGGTGATAAAAAAGCGAGGCCAGCGGCTCCTTGATGCTCTGCCAGTCATAGCCTCCGCGCGGCCCCCGAGCCATGCAGGCGAATGCGGCGCTCTTGAGCAGGCCTTGCATGTCTATGACGAGGTCGTATTGGTCTTGGCGCAGCTCTTGGCGCCAGGCGAGCAGGGCCTCGCGCGTGTCGGGTGATCGCAGCGATTTGCGCCACTTGCGCCATTGCAGCGTGATGACGCGCCTCACGGCATGATGCTGGGTGGGTATGGCGGAAAAGCCCCGCTCGACCAGCCAATCTATCTGGATGCCGGGTATCGCCCTGGCCATGTCGCTGACTGCAGGCAGGGCATGGACCACATCGCCCATCGAGCTGGTCTTGACGATCAGAACCCGCATCAGCCTTGGGCCTTGGCCCGCTCCGCCACCAGAGCCGGATTAA